>JAVHPL010000064.1:0-19940 GCA_036170555.1 Sediminibacterium sp.
GCTTCAATTTGACCTGCTAATATTGCAGCCTTATCTGCACTACTATCACTTACATAGGTAAATACAATATGGCTTCCATTTTCGGCTAATTTTAATGCAATGGCAGCACCAATTCCTCTTGCCGCACCAGTTACAATAGATACTTTTCCTGCTAATAATTTCATGATTCTAATTTTAAATGATGTTTTTTATAAAAAAGGATATATGCTATTCACAATAACTAAAAAATTAGTAATTTTTTAATTGCCTGCTATAAAGTTTGTAAACTCAATTTAATTTTTTTAATCTCCTCTATATATTTTCTTTCATTGCTTAATCTGGGAATTTTATGTTGACCTCCTAATTTTCCATTTTGCTTTAACCAAGTATTAAAAATGCCTTTATCTAAAGCATGCACAATGGGTAAGCTTAAAGCAATGTCTTTATAACGCTTTGCTTCATAATCACTATTCAATAATTTTAAGGCACAGTCTAACTCATAGGCAAACTGATCGGTATTTGTAGGGCATTGATCAAACTCAATTAACCATTCATGCGCACCATTGTTTTGTTCCCCAAAATAAATAGGTGCTGCTGTATAATCGTTTACCATCAACCCTGTTTTTTCACAGGCCATTGCAATAGCTTTATCTGCATTATCAGCAATTAGCTCTTCTCCAAACGCATTGATGTATTGCTTTAATCTTCCACTTACTTTTATTTTAAATGGATGAAGCGAAACAAATTGAATGGTATCTCCAACCAAGTATCTCCACAATCCACCATTGGTACTAATTATTAAAGCATAATTTTCTCCTAACACTACTTTATTTAATCCAATTGTATTCGGTTTGTCTTTGCCATATTCGCTAATAGGCATGAACTCATAAAAAATACCATTTTCTACAAATAGCAACATCCCTTCTTCATCTGGATTATCCTGTGCTGCAAAAAATCCTTCACTGGCATTATACATTTCTAAGTAAGTGCAACCTGCTCCTATTAATTTTTTAAACTGTTCTTTATACGGTGTAAAAGAAACCCCCCCATGTATATATAATTCTAAATTGGGCCAAACCTCTTTAAGGGTGGATTTTTTTGTAATGGCCAATATTCTTTTTATTAAAATCAAGGTCCAAGTAGGAACCCCTGAAATAGAGGTAACATCTTCTTCTATAGTGCTTTGCGCAAGTTGTTCTATTTTTTCTTCCCATTCATCCATTAATGCAATGGATAGTTCAGGAGTTCTAATCCAATTGGCCCACATGGGTGTATTTTGCAATAATACTGCACTTAAATCACCATATTGAATATCCTCATTTATTTGACTTATTTGATGACTTCCCCCTATTACCAATGCCTTCCCTGTAAGCAAATCACTTTCATTTCGATTAATATAATAAAGGGTAAGTACATCTTTAGCACTTTGAAAATGGCAATCTTCTAAACTCTCTTTCGTAATAGGTATAAACTTACTTTTATCGTTGGTAGTGCCACTACTTTTGGCAAACCAACTTACAGGGGTATTCCACAATACATTTTCTTCACCCTGCATAATTCTATCTATATAAGGCTTAAGGGTTTCATAAGTTTGAATGGGAACTACTTCTTTAAATTTTCGAATACTAAAAAGTTCATCAAAGCCGTATTTTCTTCCAAATTCGGTGTATTGTCCGTGGGTAACCAAATCTTGCAGCACTTCTCGCTGTGCGGAAATAGGGTCTGTTAGCCATTGTTCAATGCGCCAATGCCTTAAACGAGCTAAACGTGATATTGCAGGGCTAAATAATTTCATGATGGGGCATGGCAAAGTACAAATTCTACCCCATATAATCAATAGGCATCCATGGTAGGGTTGTCTCGTGCCATATCAATAATCCAATCTTTGCGTTTTAACTCAAAGTTGGTACCTAAATATAATCTGCGAACCTGCTCGTCTTCTGCTAGCTCCTCTGCCGTGCCATGTTTAAAAATTTTACCTTCAATCAGTAAATACGCTCTATCACAAATAGAGAGCGTTTCATTTACATTATGGTCAGTGATAAGGATGCCAATATTCTTGTATTTTAAACGAGCCACCACTGTTTGAATATCTTCAACGGCAATAGGATCAACACCAGCAAATGGCTCATCTAATAAAATAAATTTAGGATCAACGGCTAAAGCACGTGCAATTTCTGTTCTTCTACGTTCACCTCCACTAAGGCTATCTCCATGATTAGTTCGCACATGGTGCAGGTTAAATTCATCTAATAATGAGGCTAATTTATGTACCCGTTCTGCCTTGGTAAGTTTAGTCATTTCCAATACAGCCATAATATTGTCTTCTACACTAAGTTTTCGAAAAACACTGGCTTCCTGCGGTAGATATCCAATACCCATCTGGGCCCTTTTGTACATGGGCAGTTTAGTAATATCTTGGTCATTTAAAAAAACAGTTCCCTCATCTGGCTTAATTAAACCAACAACCATGTAAAAGCAAGTGGTTTTTCCTGCACCATTTGGACCAAGCAAACCTACAATTTGCCCTTGCTCAACAGAAACAGATACTTTGTTTACAACCGTTCTGCCCTTATAGCTTTTTACTAAGTCTTTTGTATGTATAGTGAGGTTCACAATATTAATTTATACAAAAGTACAAGGAAAGAATGCTAAAGATTGCAACAAAATCTTAATTCTAGGGTTAATCAATGATTTTTTGAAATACCCAATTAACAATGGCACTACCTCAAATAATTTAAAATTAATGGTACCCTTTGTATATTGCACCCTAGTTTATATTAAGATAACAAACATGAAAGTAACCGAGCATATTCAACAAGCTAAAAATACATTAATCTCTTTTGAAGTTTTACCCCCATTAAAAGGTAAAACCATCCAACAGGTTTTTGATCATTTAGATCCTTTAATGGAGTTTAAACCTTCTTGGATTAATGTTACTTATCATAGAAGTGAAACCGCCTTTAAGAAAAAAGTAGATGGCACTTTTGATAAAGTAGAAGTGCGTAAGCGCCCAGGTACCGTTGGTATTTGTGCTGCTATTATGAATCACTATAAAATTGATACTGTTCCCCATTTTATTTGTGGTGGTTTTAATAAAAGAGAAAGTGAAGATGCCCTCATTGATTTAAATTTTTTAGGGATTGACAATGTATTGGTTTTGCGTGGTGATGCTGCAAAAAATGAAGCTAGCTTTGAAGCAGAGGCTGATGGTCATAAGTATGCCATTGACTTACAAAAGCAAGTAGTTAGTTTAAACAGTGGCATTTATTTAGATGAAGACATTCAAAATGGCAGTAAAACCAATTTTTGTATTGGTACTGCTGGTTATCCAGAAAAACATTTTGAAGCTCCTAATTTAGAAATAGATTTAAACCGCTTAAAAGATAAAGTAGATGCGGGTGCCGATTATATTATGACCCAGATGTTTTTTGATAATCAAAAATTTTTTGATTACGTAAAAACTTGTAGAAACATGGGCATACATGTACCCATTATTCCAGGGTTAAAACCCATCACCAATAAAAAGCAGTTATCTGTTTTACCCAGAATATTTCATGTTGATATTCCTACAGATTTATCTAATGCCATTATGAAATGTAAAACAGATGCAGAATGCGAGCAGGTTGGTACAGAATGGTTAATTCAGCAAAGCAAGGAGCTGAAAGCCTTTGGTGTACCAGTTTTACACTATTATACCCTGGGTAAACCCAAGGTGATTTGGAATGTGGCAAGTGCAATTGTTTAATTTTTGGTTTTGGCTTCCATTAATTTATCAAATTGATATAACGAGAGTTGTTTGGCAATAATACGTTTGTCTTTATCTAATAGATATATAGTTGGTGTTTTAAAAATATCATAGAGCTGACGATAGTTGGGTATGCCTGCTTTTTCTTCTTGTTGTTTAGCTTCTTTGGTTTGATAGGCATGTACCCATTCTTTACTCAATTTTTTTTCTGCAATAAATTTTTTCCATGCTGGTAATTCATTTTCGTAAATATTTACCGAATAAATAGCAACTCCCTTAGCCTTCCATTTTGCTTTGTATAAAGAATCTAACTGAGGTATTTCTTCTTTACAATGGCCGCAATTTGGATCCCAAAAAGCAACAATGGTAAACGGTGCTTTAATAGCATATAAAGATTGAATTTTTCCGGTAGAATCTGTTAAATCTAATGCTGGTGCTGGTAATCCCAATTGATTGGCCATTAAGCTATACGCCCTTTCGGTAATGGTTTTTCTAGAGGCAGGATTTAACAACGCTGTATCACCCTTTGCATAAAAATTTTCGAATAAATAAACAAACACTTTGTCTTGACCCATAAACTCGGGGTTCAAATATTTATTGGTAAACTTGGTAAGTAAGTAAGGGAAAATTTCATTGCCTGTTCTGGCAGAGAGCAACATATATTTTACTTCACTAATAATAGAATCTGGCTCGGGCGAAACATAATATTTAAAATAGTCATCTAGTTTAGATTCAAAAAAAGGCGTTCTCAACAATCGGTTATCATTAAACAAAACATCATCCCAAAAATGTGTTTTAATATATTGGTATGGATATATTGAATCGGCTTTCCCATGCACAGTTGGTATAGCAGGCGCTGTGGGCCTTTTCATAATATTGAAAAGTAAAGTGAGCAGAGCGTTAGGGTACTTTGCAGTAATCGTATTTCTATATTTATCAAGTTCGGAATCTATTTTTAAAATAGCCTTACGAAGGTTAGCAGAGTCAGTAAGCTTTTGTATGTTATTGGCATTAACCGTACTAAGTAGTTTATTGAATTCTGTTTCTAGTTGAGCCTTGGCCCTACCTTTCTCATTGGTAAAAACGGCATATTGTTTAAACAAATCATTATCTGGAGATCCAATAATTTGGGCATTTTCTTTATTGGCAGTATCTGCGATTATACTAAACCGTTGCTTTTCATCTATCAATAATTCAAACTGAATGGCATAATTGGGAGAAACCACAAAATATATACCCCCGGTTAACTTTTTTGAGCCAATAAACTGGCCTTGGCTTTGCGCATTTAATTTGGCAGAATCTACCAAAGTCATGCCTTTTCCAAAATAACTGCCCAAATAAACTGTAGCATTTTTTAAAGGGGTTAATGTGATTGGAATCAAATAGCCCTTTGTTGATGCGGGTTTTACCACACTGGTAGCATTTTTTGCACCAAGCTTTACTGGTTTTTGAGCCTCCAAAACAAAAGAAGAAGATAAAAAAATTAAATTGATCAGTAAAAACCGCATAGCATTAAGTTGAGTATAAAAATAAGTAAATATTCGGGCTTACATTTGCTTACGTGAGAAAGCAACGAAAAACAATAGTACTAGAAAAAGTACTGGTTCAAGACTATGCTGCCGAAGGAAAATCATTGGCAAGGGTAGATGGGAAAGTAATTTTTATAGAAGGTGCTGTTCCTGGAGACATGGTAGATGTTCTAATAACTAAAAACAAGCAAGACTGGGCCGAAGGGTATACCATACATATTCATGAATATTCTGCCGATAGAGTTACCCCTTTTTGCGAACATTTTGGCGTATGCGGTGGTTGCCAATGGCAAATGTTGCCTTACGAAAAGCAGTTGTTCTATAAACATAAGCAAGTAACCGACAATCTTACCCGTATTGCTAAAATTCCTTTACCCACCATTGAGCCCATCGTAGGTGCTAAGCAAACCGAGTATTATAGAAATAAAATGGAATATACCTATGCTACACGTAAGTATATTCCTACCGAAGAATTTAGACAAATGAAAGCAGCAGGTGCTGATTTTAATAATCAACCCGGTGCCGCAGGTTTTCATGTACGCGGATTTTTTGATAAAGTAGTAGAAATAGATACTTGTTATTTACAATCAGAACCTACCAACCAAATTAGAAAAACTATTGCGGCTTTTGCCATTGAGCATGGTTTACCTTTTTACGATATTAAAAAGCACCAAGGGTGGATAAGAAATTTACTTATCAGAAATAGTAGCATAGGAGAATTAATGGTGAATGTGGTAATGGCCTATGAAGCAGAAGAACAGCGCATACAATTATTAGAATTATTACTTAAACAATTTCCACAGATTACTACGCTCTTGTATACTATAAATAGTAAAAACAATGACAGTTTACAAGATCAAACACCCATCACTTATTTTGGAAAAGGGTATATCATAGAAAAACTAGAAGACCTTCAATTTAAAATAAGCCCTAAGTCATTTTTTCAAACCAATACTAAACAGGCAGAGCTGCTGTATACTATTACCAGAAACTTTGCAGAACTAAATGGAACGCAACTTGTTTATGATTTGTATTGTGGCACAGGGAGTATTGGTTTATTTGTAAGTAACCATGCTAAAAAATTGATTGGGGTAGAAGTGGTTGCAGATGCCATTGAAGATGCCAAAGAAAATGCAGCATTGAACAATGTGCAACATGCTTCCTTTTTTGTAGGAGATGTGATTGATATTTGTGATGATGCTTTTTTTACAACACATGGCAAGCCTGATGTAGTTATTACTGATCCACCTAGAGCGGGCATGCACGAAAAGTTGGTAAAAAAATTATTAGATATAGCAGCACCTACTATTGTTTATGTAAGTTGTAACCCAGCAACACAAGCTAGGGATCTTGGATTGCTCGGCGAAAAATATACAGTAACCAAGATTCAACCAGTAGACATGTTTCCACATACATTGCATATAGAAAACGTAGTACAATTGAAACTAATTGAATAATATGACTCAATTTAGACCCAGTAGATTCGAAATTTTACCCACCATCGTTAAAAATCTCTTGATTATTAACGGATTGTTTTTTTTGGCACAAAATACACTATCAGGACCAACTGGTTTTGTAGATTTTGAAGCCATTTTTGCATTGCATGGATGGCAGAGTAATTTATTTAGGCCTTGGCAATTAATTACCCATATGTTTTTGCATGGAGATTTTGGCCATATACTAGGTAATATGTTTGCCTTATGGATGTTTGGTTCCATACTAGAAAATCTCTGGGGAGGTAAGCGATTTCTTACATTTTACTTAGTATGCGGATTAGGTGCAGCATTTATACATTTATTATTTTTAAGCTATGAATTTATTCCGCTTACTAATAGTTATGAAGCTATCTTTCGATTACACGATACAGGTGGTGCAGGCTTTAATAATGCTATGATTCAATTTATAGAAAAATACCATATTCGTTTTGAACAACACGAGCAAGTAATTAATCAATTAAAATATTACCCACAAGACAGTTCAACCAGTGCGGCAATGTTCGAAAGGTTAACCAATTATTATCAACAGAATTTAAATACAGCTACTTTAGGTGCAAGTGGAGCCGTATTTGGGGTTTTAGCAGCTTTCGTTTATCTCTTTCCCAATACCTATATATATATATACTTTTTAATTCCGGTAAAAGCCAAATGGATAGGGCTGCTGTACTTTAGCTATGAACTTGTTTTTGCATTAAGGAATTCTGCAGGAGACAATGTAGCAAGATGGGCGCATGTAGGTGGAGCCATAGTAGGCCTATTGATTGTGTTAACATGGAACAAAACCAAGAAAAAAACGTTGTATTAGTATGAATACGCAATCATATAAATCATCTAAAAAAATTTTATTAGGTCAAGACAACAATGCCTTGGTAATATTATTTGCAGTAAATGCACTTGTTTTTGTGTTGATCAACTTTATTAAAATTGTTTATTATTTATCGGATATACCGCTTGAGTTTTTTTATAAACAAATATTAAATTGGTTTACACTTCCTGCGGTAACTGATACAATGTTACTAAGACCGTGGACCATCATTACCTATATGTTTACCCATTATAGTATTTGGCATTTAATTTCTACACTGCTTTGGCTTTGGGCATTCGGCTATGTATTACAAGATCTTGCAGGTAATAATAAATTAATTCCCATTTATTTGTACGGAGGATTTGTTGGAGGGGTTGTTTTTGTGTTGGTAAACAATATATTTCCAGGTTTAGAAAGAAATATTTTAAATACTTCACCATTACTGGGAGGAGGGGCTGCTGTAATGGCTGTTGCAGTGGCTACAACAACTTTAGCACCCGATTATAGAATTTTCCCATTAATCAATGGAGGTATTCCACTTTGGGTTTTGGCACTCATTTTTGTGGCTATAGATTTTGCCACCCTTGCCAGTGGAAACGGCGGTATTGGTGCAGCTCATATTGCAGGTGCAGCCATGGGCTTTATTTTTGTAAAACAATTACAAAAAGGAAAGGATTGGGGCGCATGGATGATTCATTTTGTTAACTGGTTAGATGATTTATTTAGTCCTGAGAAAAAGCATCAACAACAAAAAGGGGAAAAGCATTTTTATAGGGCCAATAGAAAACCTTACGAAAAAATTGCCAATATTACCCAACAAAAACTAGATGAAATTTTAGATAAAATAAATCAACAAGGCTACTCGTTTTTAAGTGATGAAGAAAAAGCATTTTTACACAGAGCTAGCAATGAAGAAGATCTATAAATAATGAAAGCAACACTTTCAATATCATTTAAAAAAATGATCCTAATTGGAGGAATTATTTATTCATTGATCTTTTTAATTTCTTGTTTTTCGGGTATCATTGATCCTGCCGAGTTTTATGGAATTACTTATTTTGCACTTGCATTTCCGTACTTATTTGTTGGGATGATTATTTGGAGCATCATTGCTCCACTACTTTATTCAAAAAACGGATGGATATTTTTTTTACTCCTGCTACCAGCCATTTCTCCTTTAAAAAAAACCGTTGGCTTTAATGTAGAAAAGAATTTTAAAGAAGAAAAAAAAATAACTCAATTACGAATACTATCGTGGAATGTAAATGAATTTGCTTACGGAAGGCTTTTTGATACTGCTTGGAAATCCAAGCAACAGGAAATGATTAAATATGTGCAAGCATCTAATGCAGATATACTTTGCTTTCAAGATTTTGTTCCTGTGCCTTACAAGGAAAAGGTTAATGTACTTCATTATATTGCAGACTCATTACACTATCCTTATTATTATTTTAGTATGGATGGAAAGGATTATGGCACAATCATTTTTTCTAGAATTCCCATTACAGATAGTGGTAGGGTAAAATATCAAGAAAAAGTATACCCGGAAAGTTTAGCTTATATAGACCTTGTGTTTAATCAAAAGCCATTGCGTGTGTATAATACGCATTTAAGATCTATGTATTTACATCAATCTACTATTACCCCCAATAGCATTGGATATTTAGAATATGTAAAAGAAGATACAGGATTTTTATTTCATTCAACCCGTATTGAAAGATTGGCCTATTTCGATAAAATACATACCAGCCAAGCAAAATTGGTAAACCAGCAAATGAATAATACAAAAACCGAATTTATTTTTTGTGCAGATTTAAATGCAGTACCAACCAGTCATGTATATCATCTTTTAAGAAAAAATACCCGAGATGCATTTTTAGAAAAGGGTATGGGGTTGGGGGGTACATATCACAGTATTTCACCCACATTAAGAATAGATGTTTTACTTAGCAGTAAGGGAATAGAAACTTTACAATACAAATGTTTACAAAAAGATTTATCTGATCATTATCCAATTATGGCAGATTTGCATTTGGGAAACTGATTTTTTGTACTTTTAAGCATGGCTAAGAGCTGGCTTAGAAAAACCACCAAAACAATTATTATAACACTGAACCTATTGCTGGGTTTTGTTTTTTTAATTGCCGCACTATCTCCTTATATCAATCCAAATAGTTGGTGGTTACACGGTTTTTTAGCATTGATTACTCCTTATTTAATACTGAGTCTCATTTTATTTATCCTTTTTTGGTTAATCAGCAGGCCAATATGGAGTATCATATCTATTGTTGCTTTATGTATAGGATGGAAACAATTACCTGTGGCTTTTGCTTTTAGTGGAAATAGTGGCTTTACAAAAAGAAAGGCAGAAAACACTTTTAGACTAATTAACTGGAATATTCAAAGTTTTAATGGACTTTCCAATAACAAGGATGCAAAATTGGGAGTAAGAAATGAAGTTGCAACTAGTATTCTAAAAAACAATCCAGACCTGGTTTGCTTACAAGAATTCAATACGGCCAATTCCGAAAATAATATCAATCTCTTTACTCATTTATTGCCTTATCATTATTTTTCAAAAGATTACACGGGCACAACTGGAGGTTATCAATCGGGCTGTATCATATTTTCTAAATATCCCATCATCAATTCGGTAAGAATAGCTTACCCAACCGCCGAAAGTCTTATTTATGTAGATATTTTAAAAGGATCAGACACCATAAGAATTTATACCACTCATTTGCAATCTTTTAAATTTAAAAAAGATGATTACCAAGATATTGAGCATATTAAAGAATCGGACAATGCCAGTTTTTCTGCATCTAGAAAATTAATGCTCAAAATGAAACAAGCTTATAGAAAAAGAGGGGTTCAGGCAGATATGGTTTATGATGCAATTTCAAAAAGTCCATACCCCTCCTTAATTTGTGGAGATTTTAACGATGTGCCCAATTCTTACACTTATTTTCATATTCGACAAAATTGGCAGGATGTATTTTTACAAAAAGGATTTGGTATTGGTAGAACCTTTATATCATTGGCTCCTACCTTAAGAATAGACTATATATTAACCAATGAAAATTTTGAGGTAAAGCAATTTGACATGGTAGACGAAGCATTAAGTGATCATATTATGCTTTTAGCCGATCTACGTTTAAAAAAATAATTACTTTCGCGTTGATGTCTCTAAAAGTATATAATTCACTAAGCCGGCAAAAAGAAGAATTTAAACCCATCAATCCTCCGTATGTGGGGATGTATGTTTGTGGGCCAACAGTTAGTGGCGAAAGCCACCTAGGGCATGCGCGTCCATTTATCACATTCGATGTATTGTATCGTTACTTATTGCACTTAGGATATAAGGTTCGTTATGTAAGAAATATAACCGATGCGGGTCATTTTGAAGAAGAAGGCCGTGAAGCGGAAGATAAAATTAGTAGTAAAGCAATATTAGAAAAATTAGAACCGATGGAACTGGTGCAGAAATACACCAACCTATACCATTGGGCTATGAGTCAATTTAATAATTTGCCTCCTAGTATTGAACCAACAGCTACTGGCCATATTGTAGAACAAATTGAAATGGTTAAAAAAATCATACAAGATGGGTATGCTTATGAAGCCAATGGATCGGTTTATTTTGATGTAGAAAAATATAATACTGATTATTCTGTAAAGGGCCAGCCTTATGGTATTTTAAGCGGAAGAGTATTAGATGAACAAATAGAAAGCACCCGTGAGTTAGACAATCAAGATGAAAAAAGAAATAAAAGTGATTTTGCCCTTTGGAAAAAAGCACCTGCAGAACATATCATGCGCTGGCAAAGCCCATGGGGTGAAGGATTTCCAGGTTGGCATATAGAGTGCTCGGCTATGAGTACCAAATATCTTGGAGATGAATTTGATATACATGGAGGTGGAATGGATTTACAATTTCCGCATCATGAGTGTGAAATTGCACAAAGCACCGTGTGCAATCATAAAATGCCTGCTCGTTATTGGTTACACAATAACATGATTACGATTAATGGTAGAAAAATGGGTAAGAGTTACAATAATGTAATTAAGCTAAGTGAATTATTTACAGGTACACATCCATTGCTCGAACAGGCTTATGCACCTGCTACTGTTCGTTTTTTTATACTACAGTCTCAATATAGAAGTACACTCGATTTTGGAAATGATGCATTACAAGGTAGTGAGAAGGCTTTGCGCAGATTGATGGAAGCATTTGAATGGCTAGAGCAACAAGATGGTTTAGGTGCTGCAGATACAGCAACAGATACTGCACTAGATGAAAAAGCAAACACTTTAATTGCAGAGTTTGATGAGTTTATGAATGATGATTTAAATACGGCAAAAGTAATTGCCAGTATGTTTGAGCTGGTTCCTATTATTAATTCAATAAAAGACAAACATATTGCCATTACGGCTTTATCGGTTAACACAGTAAATTTATTAAAAAAACAACTGCATGCTTTTATTATAGATATTTTTGGTTTACAAAATACCAAAGCCAATAATAATGATAAATTAGAAGGCGTATTGCAATTATTAATTAATATCCGAAAAGAAGCCAAAAGCAGAAAAGATTTCGTTACAAGTGATAAAATCAGGAACGAACTTTCCGCACTTGGCGTACAATTAAAAGATGAAAAAGATGGTGGTATGAGTTTTACTATTCAATAGTTATTCTCCAGGATGATATTCCATTTCCTTATGCTTTAGAACATCTTCTTTATAAAAAAATACGTTTTTAAATTTTCCATTTATAAACCCTGCTGCTTGATCGGTAAAATGGGTAGATGCAGGATTATTTAATTGTCCACCCGTTACAATTGTTTTTGCTTTTAAAGTAGTACCAAATTCTACAGCAGCAATAAAGCTATTCCCAGAGTACCCGTAACGACCCTTGGTACCATTCATTGTTTTACTTTCAAATGCAGGTAAGGATCCAAATCTAGAAGAACTAAATGCAACAGCCATACTTGGTTTTTGATCATCATATACTTCATCAAATTTTCCTGTTAATCGCTGATAACGGTTAATGGTACCCCAAGGAAGTTCCCAAAAACCATATTGATTTTTTAAATACTCAATTGTTTCAACCAATAATTTTAGTTGTAGTGCTCCTTCTGTTTTTTGTGCAATTGCATTAAATCGGCCAATGATTTCGGTATTTTCTTCTACTGTTTTTGCAAAAGGATAACTAGCATTTAATTTGGTAGCCCAATGAATAGCAAGTGTTGTAGCCACAGAAGCTGTGTCGGAAATTTTATTCCAATTCTTTAAAATAGTAATAGGTTTTTTTAAGGTAGATCGTAATGCATCATCTTCATCCAATGCATCATAAGCTTTAAACAAAGCAGGAAGTAGTATATCAAAAGCAGTTAAGTATCGGTTGTAACCAATTTCAATTAACTCATCTAAACTAATAGATTGTTGATCTTTAAGTAAACGAATAGCATTAATACCTCTTGCATTTTGACCATCTGGCGCCATATAATGCGGATAATTACTTTTATGTAAACTACTTTCCCCAGATGTAGTAAATGGAGTAGCATTGCAATTTTGAATCCAACCCGTTGCAGGATTAATGATATGAACCGTTTCTGCTAATGGATGAATCCCCTTCCACTCAGTAGCTAATTTTGTACCATCAACAGGAAGTGCCCAATTATAATTCGTATCACGTTTGGGAACAAAATTTCCATGCCAATAGGCAATATTGCCCTGGTCATCTGCATACACAGTATTATTGGTAGTATTAGATAAACCTTGCATAGCCTTGGTATATTCAGCTAAATTATTGGCCTTGGTGGTTACCCATGATTGTATCAAGGCCCGCATAGAGCGATTGTATTCTTTTAAACTAATCCATTTATTATTCCTTTTAGCCAAAATAGGACCATGATGCGTATAAAATCCTGTAAATTTTTTCTTTAATAAAATACCATCTTTTATATATTGAATAGTGATGGATTTTGTTTTAACAGGACGCTGTCTTTTTTCATATTCATACACCCAGCCAGTTGCTGTTTCACTTACTTTTTCTTCATACAAATCGGCTACATCGGTATAGCCAGATGTATGCATCCACCCGCAGTGTTCATTAAATCCTTGATATACAAATAACTGTCCCCAAGTAGAAGCTCCATAGGCATTCAAACCTTCTTCACTAACCATTTGTGCTTCATTTCTAAAATAAAAAGGTACATGGGGATTTATATACAGTATTGCGTTTTTAGAAGCAGATTTAGATGGCCCAATGGCAAAGCCATTAGAACCATGGTCTTCTATATCATTTTGTATTTCAACGGCAGCCGTATAATTAGATGTTGAATTTTCATAAAATTGCCTCAATTCATTTATACTTGCTCCACCGGTACTGGTTGCATGTACACTACCGTCTGTGTACATCAGATGAAACCAAGGTTCAAATTTTTTTAATACAACAGGTTTTACTTCGGGATGTTTATACAAATAAAAATTAATGGCATCCGCATGAGCAATCAATAATTTCTTAAGCCATTGAGGACTTTTTTGAAAATCTTTTTTTGCATCATTACTATCGGCAATTAAGCGCATCAGTAAATCATCATAGATCGTTTTTTCGCCTTCCATTTCTGACCGTCTGCCCAACATTTCTAAATAGTTTCGTTCAATCCTTTCAAAATTTTCTTCGCATTGAGTATAAAGCAATCCAAATACTGCATCTGCATCTGTTTTACCATAAATATGCGGCACACCATAAATATCTCTAATAATATTAACCTGTTTAGCCTGTGCTTCCCAACGAGTAATATCATTTTTACTGGCAGTTTGTGCAGAAATATTTGTTACTATTAATAAGAAAGCTAAACCAATTGTTCTCATACATTTCATTTGATTATTCAAAACTAATATCCCCACTGCTTCATAACAGCTAAATCTTGTTTAATACAATCTAAAGGGGCTGCACCTTGATAAGCTTCTTGCTCAATAATAAAGTGTAGCGTACCTCCTGTTTTTTTACCTTGATCTATAATTTCTTTTACTACTTGAACCCCCTTCCCCAATACCGTACTTTCATAACCAGTTCCCTTCGTATTCATGATTTCATCTTTTACATGCATAGAAACAAAACGACCAGGATTGTTTTTTACAATCGCCAAGGCATCTGCACCCGTTCCATAAAGGTTTCCAAAATCTAATTGTTGTGCAACTAGTGTAGGATCTGTATTGTTTAAAATGATTTCATAAACGGTTTCATTACCTAGTTTTTGGGTAAATTCAAAATTATGATTATGATAGCCAAAGCGCATACCCCATTTATTACAAAGCCTACCCGATTCATTAAATATGTGCATATACCGTTTTAGGTCATCGGCCGTTTTACGTAAACTATCATCTAGCCATGGACTAATTACTAATTCTTGCCCTACAATGGCAGCATCTTCAACTGTATACTTCCAACTATCCGAAAAATCTTTTTTGCTGGCATCCCAATGCGTTGGCCCCATTACTGTATGACCACTCAACATAGTGAGCCCATGATCAGCTAATAATTTTTTAAAGTCGGCAGCACTATAACCATAAAACTTTCGATTAATATAATTAGCATGCTCTACATATTTGTATCCCATATTGGCCACTGCTTTGAGGGTTGCTACAGGATTGGCTTTCATTTCATCACGCACAGAATACAACTGAACACCCGTAATCATTTTCTTTTTAGGTGCAGCCTGTAACCAAGTTGGGATAGATGCAGTAGCTAATACAGCTAGCGTTGTTTGCTGAATAAATTTCCGGCGATCACTATACATAATGAAATTTTTTTGCAATAACCAAATTAAGCATTTTTTAACCGAAAGCCTAACTTGCATCAATGTAATTAAAAAATCAGCCATGAAAACTGCTACAGTTCATGAAATAAAACAAGAATTACAAGGTGTTTCAGAAAAACAACTGGTAGCGCTCTGTTTACGCTTGTCTAAATTTAAAAAAGAAAATAAAGAACTACTTACCTATTTACTTTTTGAATCGCATAATGAAGAAAACTATATTAAGGAAGTGCAGGAATTAATTAGTGCCGAATTTGAAACAATTTCAGTTTCGAGTAATTTATATTTTGCCAAAAAAACCATTCGTAAAATTTTAAGAATAGCCAATAAACATATTCGTTATACCGGTTCTAAAACTGCAGAAGTAGCTATCTTATTGCATTTTTGCAAAACATTACAGTCACATGGATTGCCTTTTGAAAAAAGTACCGCTTTAAAAAATTTATACCAACAACAATTAAAGAAAATTAAGGTTGCCCTAAGTAGCTTGCACGAAGACCTTCAATATGATTTTTTAAAAATAGTAGATACTCTTTAATTATTTTTCTTCATCAAAAAAGAGTTTATAAAAATGTTTTCCCGATTTTTCATCATACCCTTTTTCTATTAGGTCTTTTCTTCCATGTATATAAATATGAAAATTTTTATCTAGTTTAAGAATACTTTTAAAAAATCGTTGCTGTTTTTGCACTGCAGTTAGGTTAATATCAAATGCTTCCTCAATATTTACTTGCTTGGCAACTTCATATTGCTGTTTATAATCGGTAAAGCAATCAATTACTTCGGGATGATGCAATACTTCTTTTCCAAATTCTGCTAACTGAAATTGGTCATGGGTTTTAAAATAATCCATACTACGTTGCAGCATATCTATTTGATCTTTCTTGGTAGTATCAAATTGCTCATTCAATTCATTACTAATAAATAATTTACACATGCCTAGGGCAGCATTGGTATTATGATAACTATTTATTATGGGGGTTAATTGTAAAAAAGCCTGTTTCCAAAAACCACCATCCCCTTGCTTCGCACTGGATAATTCAAAGGCATAAGCCAAAAAACCTTCCGCAGTGTCTTGCTTTAAAATCAATACCGCTTTTTCTGGCTTTTTTAGTTCTATGCCTTCATCTAATAAAAGGTTAATCTGGGCTGTTTTAGAAGTTGTTTTTAAATAAGTTTCCTTAATACTGTTATGAAATACGCCAATGGCATCTACAAATTCACTCCCAAAAGGCACTTGTTGAAAATGAACTACAAATAATTCGCCCGATTGGGCAAAAGCAAGGCTAGTTTTTAAGTGAAAATGCTCGGCTAACTGCTTACTCATTTTTTCAAATGAATTTTCATTAGCAAAAAACTGGGCAATACTGGTATAAACCAAGTTTTGATTCATGCCCAAACGATACTGTTCGGCCTCATTTATAGGTTTTAACATAAAGGGAATCAAGCATTTTTGTAAATCTGGTTGATCCAAATCCAAGGAATTTTCTGAGAGAAAAAGCCTTCCTCCCTGGGCTGCATTGCCAGCCTGGTGTACAATGAGAGACTTTATGAAAACGGTAGATAAATCATTCATAGCTCACGAATATAGCCAGATTAAATACCTTTTATAAAGCAAATTCGGAATTAGACAATATTTTTCGGAACTTCACCGAATTAACCACAAATAACAACGCTGCATGTACGCCCAGATTTGGATAAAGTACCTACCGATCATTCGCATTTTATTGAAAAGAACCCGTACGGAAAGTCAGGTTTTAGACTTGAACAGAATCGATTTCGAGAGAATGGGATCTGGTAGAAAAGCAGGGTATAAATTCACTATTGAATTTACAAAAGGCAGAGTGAGTAACCTTATTAGCAGTTCTGCACTTGCTTCGGACCTCGCATTGGTAATGCTAGAAGATAAGCCTACTAAGGAATTTTTAGAAGCTGGTGATTACACAGTTTCATTAAATACCAAGTTTCAGTTATTGATCAAAGCAGTAGCTACCGAAACAGCCGAATAATAATCAATTATTTTCTTTGGAACACTTCTACCAAAACACCATTGGGAGCCATCATAGTCATTACCAAACAATTGCCTATTATTGGATCTTTTAGTAATATGGGTTTTTGTATGATTCTAATTCTAGATTCAATGGCTAGTTTATTTACTTTATTTATATTGGTAGTTTCAAAACCATACATGCCAATACCTCTATAAGGCAGTCTGGGTGGCGCTCTTGAATATAATCGTCGGTTGTCTTTAAAGTCTATAAACTGTAAATATCCGCTAGAAGCCCCTTTAGCAAAAACAATGGTATTCCTATACCCTGATCCTGCTGGCAAGCCCAAGGCAGAGCCTTCTCCAGTTTTCCATTCAGCGTCTTTTCTAATTTCCATACCCAGCACATTGGTATAAAAAGCCAAAACCCGATCACTCATTCCAGTAACCACTTGCGCACTAAAGCCAGGGCCACCTTTTAAAGTAGAAGAGTCATAAGCGGCAAGCTGGGCCATTCCATTTCCACGTTCAACACCAACTGCATGTATAAAATCTGGGGCTTGGTAAATAGATTCTAGGTAACGATACTTTGTACCATCAGGCTTACTCATTAAAGTAGTTTGTAATGGCACTTTGGTTTTAAATCCCAAATTATGCAATTCCTTATCTAGTAATTCTTGACTGGCATTGGGAAAACCAAGTGCAAAGGGGCCTAATTCTCTTGGATTATAGGTTTCATGTACTAGTGATAATTTTTTACTTACCAGCAATACCCTTAGTTCTATATTATCTGGTACATTGGGCCTATACAATAAATATATTTTATAATTAACAGAGGCAGGTAAATCCCATAATAGTCGTTGCTTTTTCTTTTCTTTATTAGTAACCCTTAAGGGGCCCGTGAGCATCATGCCCATACCTGTTTCATAAAATAAACGTAAAGAATCTAAATTAGCCGTACAAATAGTTACTATACGCAATGGGCCACATAAAGCATCAGATGAAGTAGATTCGGGATTGGTAATGTCTTTAATATAACTTTGACTATACACAGTCGTACAAAAAAAAAGAAAGTAAAAACTAATCAAGAGCTGTATTTTTTTAATATCTAAAAATAATTTAGAAAAATACAGGAAGCAGTTAACTTTAGGAATCATTAAAATGATAGCTGTTTAGTTTTTATTTAATGGCTTCAAGATATGTAAAATGATTGAATCAATAAATGATCTAATGAAACGTTTTATTTTTTTATTTGTAATAGTGTTTTTTTCGGTTCAAACATTCGCGCAACAATCATCATCGGTAACCGAAGCCTATATAGTAAAACTCCATCAAAAAAAATTTGATTGGATGATTAAAAAACAATACGACTCATTAAAACAAGTGTTAGATGATCGTTTAGTGTATATCCATTCGAATGGGTGGACGGAATCTAAGCAAGAAGTAATTGCCGATATTCAATCTGGAAAACTCAATTATACCAATGTAAAACTAACCGAATCTTCTGCCAGGATATTTCAAAAGGCAGCCATTGTAAATGGTAAAGGGTTTTTTAGTGTACTAATGGATGGAAAGCCATTAACCATTCAGCTATATTATACTGAAGTATATGTGAAAAAGAAAAGTGGATGGATGTTGGTGAGTAGACATGCCAATAAAATATAAGCAAGTAATATGAACTTACATATTCAAGATAAACTTTTTATTGTAGGTGGCGCTACATCTGGTTTTGGAAAAGCCATAGCAGAAGCATTGATAGTAGAAGGGGCTAATATTATTGCTATAGCAAGAGGAGAGGAAAAGTTACTCGCATTAAAAGCAAATGCGCCCAATCAGGTTCAAATTGTGGTAGGAGATTTATCGGCACCAGCAGTATTAACTTCATTAATAAAGCAAGTAGGCGATTCACCTATACACGGAATTGTAGTAAATGCAGGAGGCCCCCCAGCAAAAACAGTTTTAGAAACCAACCTAGAAGATTGGGATAATGCCTATCAATTAATTTTGCGCTGGAAAGTAGCCATTACCCAGGCATTCGTTCCAAAAATGGTACAACAGGGTTATGGAAGAATGGTATTTATAGAAAGTATTTCCGTTAAACAACCTATTGAAAATTTAGTATTAAGCACTTCTTTAAGAGTAGCGGTGGTGGGTATGGTAAAAACATTGGCCCAAGAAATAGCCCAATCGGGTGTTACCTTAAATGTATTAGCACCAGGTTCGCATAATACTCCAGCCATTAACCGTTTGTACGATAAAAAAGCAGACCAAACAGGGTTGCCATTTGAGGAAGTAAAAGCGGCTGCAATACAACAAATTCCTACAGGAGCATTGGGTGAAGCAGCCGATTTTGCTGGGCTGGCCCTATGGTTATTAAGCCCTATGAGTAAGTATATTACTGGGCAAACCATCACAGTAGATGGCGGTGCGGTAAAAGGAATATTTGGATAATTATTTAGCCAGCAAAATTTTATAAAATTTTTCAATTTCGGCTTTTTCTACTGGCGTTATTACTTCGTTTTTCTGATATTTAGTATGTAAAAAAAGCACTCGTTTGTGCTGAGGATATTTTT
>JAVHPL010000065.1:0-15273 GCA_036170555.1 Sediminibacterium sp.
CTGTTAAGGGCAACTGAACTTGTATACCGCTAGTACCAGTGATGGTCAACTGCTCTTTACTTGCTGTTGATGTTACTTTCACAGGCAAAAATGTTCCGGTAATGATTTAAGGTTACATAATAATTTAAAGCAGGGAAAGTATTATTGAAATAGACTGTACGTGAATATTTATTACCTGGAGGTGAGTTTTCAGAGCTAGTATTTTTAAAAAGAGATACGCTATTTGAGTTGAGAGAAATACTACTATTTTTTAATTTATTTTTTAATTGATCAAACGTTATTTTATCAATTGTTGTTGAATCACCAAATTGAATACTCTTTTCATTTGATGAACTGTTTAATAAATTTAAAAATAATAATAATTCTTGCTCACTTCTTAGAATTGTGTCAACTTTAATTGCATTTGAAACTTCCAAATTGTATTTATTGGCAATTTCCATAATTCTTTGTTGAGATATAGTGATTCCAGAATTAGTAACTTGTTTTTCACAGCCAACTACTCCTAAAACTAAAATTGATAGACTTAAGAATATTTTTTTCATTTTTTTTGAGTTGATTTTGTAGCCCTCACCTGTCTTACACCTTGGTGTGGTTGTTCAGCGGTTTTTTTACTTGCGGTTGCTGCAATATGCTCATCATAAATGCACATCCATCAACATCATAATAGGTATCTACATGTGTAAGCGAATTTTTACTTTTCAGTAGATTTTTACTCTCGCTTCATTCTTGAAAATGGATAACCGTTGCATCCATTCCGGGGATTTGCTTTGTCTGCTGCTGCAGAATGGATGGCCTCTTGTAGTGTAACAGCATTATATGATGTGAGGCAAAATCCCCAATTCCAAGGTTGCATGTTTTCAAAATACACTATATCAATACGGCTAAACAAACCACCGTCTGATGGGTTCGCTATATCATTTTTTACCAAAAAATAATTATCTACTTTATTGTATTTAAGCAAATGATATTTAGTTCTTGTTCCTTGGCGCCATACTGTATTGTTTATGCTATGTATACTCCCATAATCGTCTTTAAAAGTTCCTTGCAGTTCATCAGGTATTTTTAGTAAAATATTACTCCTACTAATGGGTAATGTTTGGCAAGATGCAGTAATTAGCCATACTATAACCGTAAGCTGTAGAATTGAGTAATGCCTAATTACATTTGCTATAATACAATATTTATTTCTCATCTTTTAAGATCCACAACTAATACATCCATCCTCCATTTGGCAACTTGCTCCAACGGTTTGAATGGTTTCTATTGTATCAATATTTTTTGATTGATGATTCAAAATTTCCGCAGATGGAATTACAGGAATTATTTCATTATTGCCCTGCTTTTCAACTGTGAATTGAACCGCCTGTGTTGCTGCTTGTGTTCGTAAATAATACATGCCTGTTTTTAATCCCTTCTTCCATGCATAAAAGTGCATGGAAGTGAGTTTAGATGTGTTAGGGTTATCTATAAATAAATTTAATGACTGAGATTGGCAAATATATGCTCCTCTATCTGCAGCCATATCAATGATGTTCCGCTGTTTAATTTCCCATACTGTTTTATATAATTCTTTTATTTCTGTAGGTATTTCATCTATGTTTTGAATAGATCCGTTAGCAGCTATAATTTTATTTTTCATGCTGTTATTCCATAATCTTAAATTCACTAAATCTTTTAAAAGATGTTTATTAACGATAATAAACTCTCCACTTAAAACCCTTCTTGTATAAATATTTGATGTGTATGGTTCAAAACATTCGTTGTTTCCAAATATTTGTGAAGTAGAGGCCGTAGGCATGGGGGCTAGCAGTAGTGAATTTCTTATGCCAAATTGCTTTACTTCTTTTTTTAATGATGCCCAATCCCACCGTTCACTTGGTATTATACCCCACATATCAAATTGAAAGATTCCTTTTGAAGCAGGAGAACCCTCATAAGATTCGTACACTCCATGTATTTTAGCAAGGTCTTTGCTAGCAGTCATTGCTGCAAAATACATTGTTTCAAAAATATTTTTGTTGAGCATTTTAGCTAGTTCACTTTCGAATGGTAAACGTAATAAAATAAATACATCTGCTAAACCCTGTACACCCAAACCGATAGGGCGATGCTTCATATTAGAATTTCTTGCTTCTTCTACTGGGTAATAATTGTTGTCTATTATTCTATTTAAATTTTTGGTTGCTTGATAAGTTACTTCATATAGCTTTTGATGATCAAATTTCCCATCTATTACAAAACGAGGCAATGCTAGTGAAGCTAAATTGCATACAGCAATTTCATCTTTGCTAGTGTATTCCATAATTTCCGTACAAAGATTACTGCTTTTAATTGTTCCTAAATTCTGCTGGTTACTTTTACCATTAGCTGCATCTTTATACAACATGTATGGGGTACCTGTTTCTATTTGAGATTGTAAAATAGCAAACCATAAATCCTGTGCTTTGATGGTTTTTCTAGCTTTCCCTTCAGCTTCATATTGTGTATATAGTTTTTCAAAACTTTCTCCCCAGCATTCACTTAATCCAGGAGCTTCATTAGGGCAAAATAAACTCCAAGACTCATTGGCTTCTACTCGTTTCATAAATAAATCACAAATCCATAAAGCATAAAATAAGTCTCTTGCCCTCATTTCTTCTTTGCCGTGATTTTTTCTTAAATCTAAAAATTCAAATACATCAGCATGCCAAGGCTCTAAATAAATAGCGAATGCCCCCTTGCGTTTACCACCACCTTGATCTACATACCTTGCTGTATCATTAAATACCCTAAGCATCGGAACAATGCCATTACTAGTACCATTAGTTCCCCCAATATAACTACCAGTTGCTCTAACGTTATGAATGGCCAATCCTATACCACCTGCACTTTGAGATATTTTTGCCGTTTGCTTGAGTGTATCATAAATACCGTCTATACTATCGTCTTTCATGGTTAATAAAAAACAAGAACTCATTTGTGGTTTTGGAGTACCTGCATTAAATAAGGTTGGGGTAGCATGTGTCATCCATCGCTCACTCATCAAATGATAGGTTTCAATAACGCTTTCAATATCTTCCTTATGAATGCCTATGGCAACGCGCATATACATGTGCTGTGGACGTTCAGCTATTTTCCCGTTTATTTTTAAAAGATATGATTTTTCTAAAGTTTTAAATCCAAAATAATCAAACCCAAAGTCTCTATCATAAATAATCGTACTATCTAACAGCTCTGCATGATCTTCTATAATATGCATTACATCGTCTGCAATAAGTGGTAATTTTTTCCCTGTCACCGAATCCACATAGTTGTATAGATTTTGCATAGTTTGCGAAAAACTTTTAGTAGTATTCTTATGCAGATTACTAACCGCAATTCTAGATGCTAGAATTGCATAGTCGGGATGGGTAATAGTGAGCGATGCAGCAGTTTCAGCGGCAAGATTATCTAATTCTGTTGTTGGAACACCTGCATAAATACCTTCAATCGTTTTTTTGGCTACCTCAATTACATTAACCATGGGGCTCAAACTATAGCTTAATTTTTCAATTCTTGCAGTTACTTTATCAAATTTTACAGATTCCTGTTTACCGTTTCTTTTTATTACAAAACTCATAGGTTAATAATTTTAATATTAAAAATCATCATCAGTAGAAAATACCTGCGATTGATTATTGCTCATTACTCCAGCTTTTTGATAATCGCCAACTCTCTTTTCAAAGAAATTTGTTTTACCTTGAAGCGAAATCATTTCCATAAAATCAAATGGATTAGTAGCATTATATACTTTAGCATTGCCTAATTCATTCAGCCAACGATCTGCAACAAATTCAATATATTGTTGCATTAGTTTAGCATTCATGCCAATTAAATCAACCGGTAATGCTTCGGTTATGAATTCTTTTTCTATTGTAACCGCTTCCGTAATAATGTTTCTTACTTGTTCTTCTGGCAATTTATTTTGTAACATGCTATACAACAAACAAGCAAACTCGCAATGTAATCCTTCATCGCGGCTTATTAGTTCATTACTAAAAGTAAGCCCTGGCATTAATCCTCTTTTCTTAAGCCAAAAAATAGAACAAAAACTACCACTAAAAAATATTCCTTCCACTGCGGCAAAAGCAACTAGTCGTTCTGCAAAACTTCCGTTATTTATCCAACGTAAAGCCCAATCTGCTTTTTTCTTCACTGCGGGCACTGTATCAATTGCATGAAATAATTTATTTTTTTCTTGTAGGTCTTTAATATAAGTATCTATCAGCAGTGCGTATGTTTCACTATGAATATTTTCCATCATTATTTGAAAACCATAGAAACATCTAGCCTCAGGCAATTGTACTTCGCTCATAAAGTTTACTGCTAGATTTTCATTTACAATACCATCACTTGCAGCAAAAAATGCCAGTATATGTGAAATGAAATGTTGTTCACCTTTGTTTAAATTTTCCCAATCTTTTACATCGCTACTTAGGTCTATCTCTTCGGCAGTCCAAAAACTAGCTTCATGTATTTTATATTGTTCCCAAATACGAGGGTACTTAATAGGAAGTAGAACAAACCGCTCTTTATTCTCTTTTAACAATATCTCTTCTGTATGCTCCATTGCAAATGATTTATTTATGTTTTTCTACTAATAACAAAAAGTACAGTACCTAAAGGATAAGCCACATAGAGCAGCCAATTCTATCAGTTACAAGCCCTTCACCCGAAAGCGTTGATACTACCTAATTTTATTTTGGCAGGTCTTCTGACTTGCTCCATTGTTTAACACCTTCCCGTTCATACAAACAGTGGCATGTGGATTAAACAATTTTGGAAGAGCTCACAGCTACGGGGATAGTTCTAGTATTTCACTAGATTCCCTTTTAATAACATCTGCATTTAGCAAATTGTTAACCAAAACTTGTAGTAAAATAATAACCTTAATTTAAGACTTGAATAAGTTCTTATTCACTTTGTGTTGAAAACTTATAAATATCAACACCAAAGGCAATTTGGGTGCATTTTTATATGATAACACCTAAAAGGAAATGACATCATATGGACCTAGACAAAGTAATAGTGGGAAAACTAAATGAAAAGATTTAATTAGAAAGTATACCTATATTTTTCGTTTAAATATAAATTATTGGCTCAATCTAATCAAATTTTAAAATAGCTAAAACCGAATATGCTTTAAAATTTGAATCGAATTCGTACTAAAGCAAAACGAGGAAGCAATCTATATGATTCAGAAAATAATCCCAAATCACTGGCATAGGTTTTTATAAAATTCTGTGAATTAAAAATATTATTAACGGTGCCACTTAATTCAATACGAGATTTTGGAATTGTATAATTTAAATTTAAATCACTAAAATAAAATGTTTTATTTGATAAATTTGTAAACAAAAATCTTTCAATACTAAATTTAAGGAATAGATTTTTATTAAACTTTAGATTAAAATCTAAAAAAGTAAAGTTAGAATTAAAACTACTTATTACAGGTGTTTTAAATTGACTATACCCCCATTTAGTACCAATATGATAATTAAAAAATGATTTGAAAATAGAACGAAACTCCAATCCATAATTTATTTCAAAACTATTTACTAATCGAAATGTATTATTAATCATATCTCTGTATTCTCCAGAATTAACAGAAAAGGTTATTTTAATATTATTGGATACTGGTTTAATAAAATGATCAATATCCGTATTAAAGGATATACTTTTTTTATTTTTATCTAAAGTAGAAATGCTATTTGCATAAGTGTTATTCACCAAAGTATTAGTGGTATTATACTTATTATTCCAATTACTCAAAACCAAAAAATTAAGAAAAGATTTATCTATCCAAGAACCATAAGTATAAGACATTAGTAAAGTTGATCCATTTAAAATACTATACAAATTAGTTCCCTTATTAAATTGCCGATAATTCGTTAAAATGTAACCAAGGTATACATTATCGAATGAACGATAATTATTTGCGTTTGAATAGGAAGCAAGCAATTTACTTTTTACACCAATGGGCAATTCAACATTAAACATTGAATTAATAAAGAAATTATTTTGAATTTTAGAATCGTTACTATTTACAGAATATTTAAAAAAATGCACACTTTGTTGATTGCTAAAAATAATTTTTTTGATGGCAAAACGATATTTATACTGAAAATAAAAATCATTTGTAGTCATTTTAAAATCATTATCATAACCCATTGGTACACCAATAAATTGACTATTCTCAAAAAACTGAAATGCAGATTGTAAATAACTAGTGTTATTTGAATTAGCGAATTCTACATCTAAGTTTGACTTTTCATTGAGTTTAGTAATTAATTTAAATTGAAAGAAAGATCCTTTTGTAGAATGAGCACTTTGTTGTTCTAGTGCATTGGCATTTATATAATTTGGAAATTGAGATGCATATATATTATTATCTATAAAATATTGTTGAGGCAATATTTCATTAAAATAAATTCCCTTAATCAACAATACCTTTTTTATACTAAATTTTCTAGTATACGAAAGGCTTTGAGTGAAATAATCTGAATTAGTTGTAAGTTTTTCTTTAATCAGAAGACTATTAAATAGCAGATTAGAAGAGTCAATATAACTGCCTTTACTAAACTTTGTAGAAATTTCAAAGTTTTGATTATTAGAAATATCATAACTAAATTCTAATTTGCCAAACCCTAAAAGTTTATGTTTAATTACAGAAATATCTTCTTTATTTGTAAAATGTATTGATCCTGTATTAATAGTTTCTTCATAATTTCTAAAATAATCATTTGCATCTTTTTCAAAAAGCAATGATACTTTCAACTTACCATGTTTTAATAAATTATGAATTGTGTTCAGCGATCCTAAATACAAATTATTAAAATGAGTTCTTTTATTATTAAGTGCTGTTGTTGCATTAATTGAAATCATTCTATTAGCACTAACATTAATTGTATTATCTTCATCTGACGGAAATGGCTTCATCATTTCATTGATATTAGCATATTGATCTTCACCTATATTATTAGAGCTACCTAAAAAATAATATTTACTCTTTTTTCTAAAACTCATCAAATTAAGATTAGCATCGTATTTTTTAAATGAAAGTACATCTATTCCATTATTTACATCTCCAAACCATTTATTAGCCAATGAATCTTGTAATTTTAAATTCAAGGCAACAAGATTACTATGATCTAACCCTTTTAGTAATTTATTTTCAGTGTAATTTTTAATTACTTCAATTTTACTAACAGGAGAAGGTGGCATATTGCGGGTTAAGAGCCTATATGATTTATTAAAGAAATCATCCCCTTCAATCATAATTTTTTCAACTTCTTGATTTCCCACTTTTATAACTCCATCATCAGAAACACTTAGGCCTGGAATTTTACGAAGTAAATCTTCTAACACTTTCTCATTCCCTTGGGAAAAAAACTTCGCATCAAACACAATAGTATCATTTTTAATTACAATAGGAATACTTGAAGTGACTATTACTTCTTTTAATTCACTTTGTTTATACTCTAATGATATATTTATTCCCTTTCGTGAAAAAGAAGAATCTAATTCAATTTCAATTTCTTTAGCATTATAAGATAATGCGGAATACACAATCAATAATTTCCCAACGCTATTAGTAGAAAAATGATAAATGCCTAATGAATCGGAAAAACAAAATGTTAGTATTTCTTGATCAGTATTTTTAAGAATTATATTTCCAAATGGAATAGGTTTACCCATTTTATCAGTCAACTTACCAAATATGAAATGTTGTGCTACCCCATCATTAAGATTGAATATAATAATTGTAATGATAATTAATAGCTTTCTCAAGTTGAGTATATTAATCTCTTTCAATATCATCTTGTTTCATTGAAACAGAAACATTTAACGAACGATCCATTTTAGAAATAAGCCTTTTTTGAAATTCCTCAATTTCTTTCTTGGTTAATTCTCTATAGTCTTGATATTTAATTAATGTATACTTAGCAGTTTCAAAGCTTTGAATTTTTTCACTAAAAGGGGTGATAATCTTTTTAAGCGTGAATATAATTTGGCTTTCAATATCTTTAGCTTCCACTATTAGCCCAGGCAAACCATTGAGTTTCCACGGACCATAGCTATAGGGTAATTCCGGACAATACCAAACTATATATTTTCTCCCTCTGAAATTACAGGTTGCTTTTTTACATAGAAATTGATTAAATTTCTTTGTACCCTTTTCTAAAACCCAATTTATTACTGGAATAGTTTCTTCAACTAAAAATATTTTTTTACTATAAATGGATTTTTTTTTATCAAGCAATTGATTATTCTTCTTGTTAATGCTAATTTGAAATTTGGATGTGTCTAGCATGATAACTTCAGCACTATTATCACTTTTATCCAATTCGGTATATTGATTATTAAACGCAGCTAATTTGTAAGTAAACATTGAAAAATTTGAATTAAAAATTAGCTTTCCATCATATTTGTTTGGACCGTTAAAACTGAAAATAATATCATATTCAGCCATTACTTCAGAAATTTGTTGCGCAGAGGCAAAACTTAGTTTTAATAAGAGAAAAATGCAAAGTATTTTTTTCATATAAATTTGATAACAGTAAAAAATACAATCAAAGTAATAAAGCTTAAAAATAAATTTTTCATTTTTTTGTGTTGATTTTTTATCCTCACCTGTCTATCGCCATGGGTTGGATGTTCGGCGGTTTTTTTACTTGCGGTTACTGCAATATGTACATCGTGTATGCACATCCATCAACACCATGATTGGTAGCTACCCTGTTTTAGAATCACTAATACTGTGTACATCAGCAGTAGCATTCTAATTGTTTAACAATGTTAATTACTTCAAACAAAAAAAGATCAAGTATTAATACTTAATCTTTATGGCCTTTAACGGTATTTAAAAAAATTTTCAATTCTACCGGAACATTTTCTACAGTCTACTTATTGGTATCACGAGCATGTAAGCGTTTGAATTGTTATAAACGAAAATTTCTGGGATTGAAATTTTATAAATGTGCTTTTAATCCAATGTTAAACCCCATAGGCATATTTGGTCTATACCCATTGGGTAAATTTGCAACAATTGCCTTGTTATTGGTTACATTATTTATATTGAAAAATAGGGTACATCTTTTTGTAAATAAATAATTAGTAGACCAATCAATCATTAAAAAACTTTTTAACGCATTCACACTATTGTATCCAATATTATTAGCCGGTACTATTGTTGGCTCATTACCAGGCTTCGTTCTAGTTTCTCCCACATAGCGAGCTATCAAAATAGTATTCAATTTATTATGCTCAATTCCTAAACTTACTGTAAGCAAATATGGTGTAATAAATGGAATCAAATTGCCTTTATATATAGTACCCGTTCCCCAGTCTCCGCCCCCATTTATAAAGGTTTCTTTAAATTGGGCATTGGTATAAGTATAGGCTATATGCAATGGCAACTTCAGTTTGGTTTTATTACGCGCTACTAGCGTCTCTAATATATTATATCCAATACTCAGTTCTATTCCTTTAACGGTTGCATAGCCTGCATTAAATTTATCTCCAGTTCCTAACCCACCTGCACTCATATTATCTGACCCTAGAATTTGGGCATATTCATTTAGGAATGCAGCAGCTTGAACCTGTAACCCATTTTGATCATACCGATACCCTAGTTCATAATTTATAGCAGTTTCTACTTTTGCTTGTTCTGTTATTGAATTTACTGATGGCATTCCTGGTGGTGAAAAACCTTTGTGTATGCCTGCAAATACATCACTGCCATTATAAAAAGCATAATTGAATCCTATTCCTGGCAAAATAATATTCATGGTATTAGTAGCAAAACTTAAACCTGTACCCAATCTACCATTATCATTGTTTCCAAAATTTTGAAAATTAAATTCAATATGTTCAAAACGAACCCCAGGCGTTATTTTCAACCCTTTATATTCCATATCATATTTAAGATAAGCTGCCATTGCATTTGCTTTTCTTATTTGATTTTCTTTATTCCCTTTTACACCAACACTGGTTAATATCATCTTCCCATTATTTATGGTATAAGTTGACCCAGTACCATAACGATCTGATTGATCTGAATGAATCCTAATTCCTATTTGTAATGTATGATTTACCTTCCCTGTAATATATCTTAGTTGTGCATTGGTTTGTATTCCTTTAGATATATAGGTTCTGCTTGCATTTTGATAATCTATATTACCATTTGATTGCCCAGTCATGATTTGATATGATGTAGCAAATAAATTTGGATTGCCTATTATATTGTTAATACTATTACCTCCGATTGAATTTACTCTGCCCCAATCTCTATACGTTTTTGAAAAATAAAAGGTTGTATGAATCACACTATTTTTTGTAGGGCGTATGGTATGTAAGAAAGAAATATGATTATGCTTCATATTTAATAAATCCTTTTGTGTAGCAGCATATCTTCTTAATGGATTGGCTTTAAAATCTTCATAAGTTAACCCCAAATAAGTTTCATTTCCAATTTCTTCTAATTTAATTATTTTCATCAAGATAGATTGTTTCACCTTAGCTTTTTCATGATTATGCCATCTTAATTTGGTCATCATATCAGTTCTTTCAAAACCTGTATTTTCTTCATTTTCCAACTGCTTAAATCCATTACTGGCAATTCTATTTACTTCAAATACATAATCAATTGATTGTTTACGATCACCCACCCAAACTCTTTGTTGATTTGTACCAAAACTACCTGCTGACACTTGCGCAAATCCTTTAAAACTAGTTGGAATTTCGGTAGATATTAAATTTATCGCACCACCTACCGTATAAGGACCATATTTTATTTGACTACTCCCTTTCAACACTTCAATTGCCTGAATTCTCAAAAATGTTGGAAAATAATATGCTTCAGGATCGGCATAGGGTGCAGGTGCAATTAATATACCATCTTCCATTAAAGTAATTTTTGCACTCCTATTTACTGACGTTCCTCTTAACCCAATATTTGGCCTTAATCCAAACCCCTCCTCATCTCTTATATTAATTCCGGGTATTGTTCTTAATACATGATTGATATTGGGTTGATTTAATTTATCTAAGGTTTTACTGCTTATATATTGCCCTGAACCTGGTATTAAATGAGCGCTAGTGCCAATAATGGTTACCGGATTTAGCTCTAATATAGCAATACTGTCTGTTAATTGTTGTGCCTGTAATATATTGCCTAATACCATTAGGGGTAGAATAAATAATTTCTTCATTCGCTTTTGCTATAATTATGATGTATGCAAAACTGCTTGAAGAAAATATAAATTGATATAGCAATCGGGAATTCGTTTTACGAAATCAGTAAAAATGGATATTTATTAGTTAAGGCATATATTCTTTGATCTTCCTCACCCATTGCAGCATAGATATCAGCAGGTGCATTGGGAATTAGGTTGCCAATGAAATTAACTTGGCTTTCCATGTTCACTATTTGCTTAATAATACATTTCTTGGATCGAGTTCTATTTTTTCCACAATTCCATTTACCAAAAAAGAATAAGATTGGTTTGTTTTATTCATATTTATTTTAATTGTTTTTGGCGTATTATCTCCAATAACATAATAGTTTACTTCAATAGGCATATTAAAAACAATATTGCCAACCTGGGCTTGAGTTAAATGTATATTTAACTTCTTTTGAGTTTTATGGTAATCCCATTTTATATTAATTACAGGATTAATAGGTTGGTATAGCCATTGTTTAAAAAAAGTTTGTAGATTCTGCTTACTCACTTTTTCCATGATTTGTATAAAATTGCTGGTTGTTGCAGTTGAATTATAATAAGTTGAATAGTATTCTCGTATCCCTTTTTTAAAGTTTTCTTTTCCTACCAACTCACGAAGCATGTGCAATATCCAAGCACCTTTTTGGTATGTTAGCCCTGTAGTTACCAGTTCTTTTTCTGCTGTTCTTTCACTCACAATACTAAAGTTTGGCATTTTAGCAGACAAATCAAATACCGCTTTTTTAGCCTGTTGTATTCCTTTATTGTATTCGGCTATGCCATATTCATTTTCAATAAATAATAAGGTAAAATACGTTGTAAAACCTTCACTAAGCCAAGCATCATCCCAGGTAGATTCAGTTACTGCGTTGCCAAACCATTGATGAGCAATTTCATGTATAACCACATTTCTTGTTCGTTCATCCCGTTTACCATTCACCAAATTTTCGGCATAAAAAATGGCAGAAGCCGTTTCCATTCCTCCACTTACACTGGGGGATTGTATATTAGCCAGTTTTTCATACGCGTATGGGCCTACATAGTCAGTTAAAAAAGTAAGTACCTTTTTAGTAGGTTCATTGAAATCATAAAATCCAGCTTCCCGATTTTTAGCATATACCCATGTTTGAATTGACTTTCCCATAAATTGGTCTACATATTGTACTGCAAAATCAGCAACACCTAAAACAAATAGCCATGACGAAATGGGTACAGATTGTTTCCAATGGGTTAACTTGGTATTATTTCCCATTTCAGATTCTTCAAGTAATAAACCATTAGACACCACTTTATAATGAGAAGGCGCTATAACAATAAATTCCGAAGTAGCTTTATCATAGGGATGATCAATTGTGGGTAACCAATGCCTAGCTCTATTGGGCCAGTTTTCATTAAAAAAACTTCGATCCCCAAATTTGGTTGGTCCTATTCTAAGCCCATCAAAAGGAATTCCATGGTATTGAATATGTATACTCATTTCAGCATCCGCAATAGAGGGCATTGGCAGTTGTATAATCACTTCATCCTTTAAGTGGGTATAAGAAAGTGGTTGATTGCCTAATAAAACAGCATCAATCTTCATTCCTTTTCCTTTTTTTTCTGCAGATTGATTCACCAAGTCTAGTCTAAAAGATTGAATCCCCGCTTTTTTATATTGTATAGTAATTTGAGCGTCTCCCACTATTTCATCTGTACTATCATTTAATGCAAGTTTAAAAACATAGTGCTTAATGTTTATATTTTTATTAAATGGATATGTATCTGCAGATGCCAGATAGGGAATAATAATTAAAATAAATAACGCTATATGTTTTTGCATAAAAAGAATGTTATAATTATAAATCTAATGTAAGCATTTCTATAACGTATTTAAGTAGTGTTCTTTAAATAGTTATTATTTGAGAGATCTGTTGAGTTACCAGCTATACTTCATAAAGTACTTTAAATTTATAATTTTCAACATGGTTTTATAATGCATTATCAAACTGCATTTTCTCCTCCGCCTTCTTAATGGTTTTTCCAAAACGGTAATTAAAGCCAATATAAAATACTTGAGCATCACGGCTATTCACCTGGTTCTGTATCAAAAATTGGCTAGTAAGTTCTGAACGTTGTTTAAGTGTACTAAACACATCACTTAATGTGGCTACTACCGATAATTTATTCTTCATCATTTCTTGCTTCAAACCCATATTCATTACAAAGGTGGGTGCAAAAAAACCTTGTACAGATTGCCTTGCAGATCTATAAATGCAAGTGAACTGAAACATCATATTTTTAGTGATAGATGCACTTGCATTAAAATTGGTACTCATGGTTAGGATGGATTTTTTATTGGGTGCCGCCGTTGTGCCAAAATTGATGGTATTGTAAAATACATTTGTACTTAAATTGGTGGTGATGGTTTTGGTGGGCTTTGCAGAAACCACTAATTCAAAGCCAGCACTTTGATCGTTCAATAAATTTTGCCTCGTTGTTAAAAAAGCAGTGTCATTTAACTTTTGGGTAATACTGGTAAAGCCATTGTATTTATATCTGTAATAAAAACTGGGAACAATCGTAAATACATTGTTCTTCCACTGGTACCCAAACTCTACAGAATGAATATATTCGGGCTTCAACAACGGATTTCCTGCTCTTAAGTTAATAGGATCTAAATATTCTGGAAAAGGATTTAAATCATCTCCCTCGGGCCTGTTTACGCGCTTGCTATAATTTAATTGTAGTTCTCCTTTCGTAAGCTTATAAGATAAATGTATGGTTGGAAATAAATTAATGTATTGATTGTTGATAATCGAATCTCTGGTTACCAAATTGCTCTCAATAAAAGATTGCTCTGTTCTTAACCCCAATGAATAACTAAACTGATTAATGGTTTTAGAATAAGTTGCATACAATGCATGCACTTGTTGATTTAACTTAAACCTGTTAGAAGTAAGAAGATTCTTTTCTAATTTTCCTGTAGATGCATTTACATTTTCGGTATAAAAATCAATGTCTTGCTGAATAAAAGAACCTGCATATCCCAATTCCATTTTTGCATCGGTTCCTATTGGGTTTACAAAATCTAGCGTTGCTTGCTGGTTATACTCTATCTGATTTACCCAGTTATTATCGGGCACAATGGCAGGAAAAGGAAAAAAATATTGATTGCTATAATAATTTTTCTCATCCTCACTTTGGGATGATGCAGTAAACTCTGCCCTCAACTCTTTGCCTTCCTTATCATAATTATGTTGCCAATAAGCAGTAATATCTTTTTCGTATTCTACTGCTGGAGCAAATCGTGTTCTATCTAAGCGCTGAGTTACCTGATTGTTTTTATCAAAGAAAGTTCGCTCATATAAATCTCTTCGGGTTAATCGCGTTGTTAAATAACTTCCCGAAATACCCACTGTATTTAATTTATCAATGGTATAATCTAATCCACCTCTTAATAAATGAGATAATGGCCTGGCTTTAGATCTGTACGTTTCTGTATAAAAACCAGTAGTTGCTGCTGTAATTGAATCGAGAAACTGGCGATGGATATTTCCAAAACGATTGCGCTCTTCTTGCCGTATACTATAGGTTGCAAAACTATTAAGCTTGCCTAATTTATAATTAATAGTTGCACTGGCATTGGCTCTTTCTTTATTACCTATATTACCTGTTACATTACCATTGATTCCTGCCTTTACATTTTTCTTCATCACAATATTAATCATACCCGCTGTGCCATCGGGCCTGAATTTAGCGGATGGATTGGTAATTACTTCAATTCGTTCAATGGTATTGGCTGGTATCTGTTGCAATACTTCTGCCCTATTTTTTCCCATCAAGGGTGATGGACGCCCATTAATCAATACCATCAACTCTCCGGATCCACGTAAACTTATATTGCCTTCTATATCTACTTCAACAGAAGGTACATTTCTTAATATATCACTGGCAGATCCCGATTGAGCCATAATATCTTGTGATGTATTGTACACTTTTCTATCAATAGATGTATTGAGCATATACTTTTTTGCCGAAACGGTAACATCGC
>JAVHPL010000065.1:15373-19779 GCA_036170555.1 Sediminibacterium sp.
CATTTTTTTTATCGGCTACCGAACCAGAAATATTAATACCTCTGCTCTGTGAAAAAGCAATACTTACAAAAAGTATAAAGACTTTTAAAACAATTAATTTTTTCAAGATGTAAAAATAAGATGAACTCAATAAGATACCCATCCACTCATCCAATATTAGGGGTTGAGCAACTTTTCCATATACACTACTTCAGGCAATGGATTATGATAATAGGCTGTTGTAATGCTAAACCCATGTTTTAAATAAAGGGTAATGGCCGATTTTAATCTTTCTAATGTATCCAATTTCATTTTGGTATAACCCAATTGTTTTGCATCTGCTAGTATAGCTATTACCAATGCTTCGCCTATGCCATATTTTCTATAAGCTGATTGCACATACAATCTTTTCATTTCACAAACACCTTCTTCTTCTAAAGCTTGTAGCGCAACCGTTCCAACTGGTATTCCATTCCAAAAAGCCAATATTAAACTCCCTGTTGGTGAGCCATACTTTTTTAGTGGGTTAGCTAATTCTTCTTCAAAACTTTGAAAACAAAGATCTACACCTAATTCATTGGAATACTCCCTAAATAAATGCCGAGCTGTTTCCAGGTCGGCATCATCTTTTATAATATGTTTTAATTGCAATTGCATTGAGCATTGATTATCCAGGCATGCGGGAAATATATTTCTCCACTTCTTTTATTTGATCTATTACCTGCTTAGTTTTGGGTTTACAAGCTTTCGCTTTTCTAAAATAATCTTTTGCTGCCCTAAACTCACGTTTATTCATAAATATTTGACACATACTAATAAAGGCTACTGCTTCACTTTCCTTATCGGCTATACCAGCACGTATTGCTGCTCGTATATAACTTTCTCCTTGTTTTAAATCACCCTTTTGCATACTCATCATGCCCAATTGTAATTTATTAGCACCTTCCGCTTCTGGCATAGGAGATCCCAATGATGAACTTTTCTTTAAATGCTTCTCTGCTGCATCAAAATCTTGTTTCATCATAGCCATATTACCCTTAATAGTATAATATGTAGAACGAACTGGTTTATAAAGTAATCCAGGATACCAAACCGTATTTAAAATACGCTCCACAGCTTCCATATCTCCTTTTTCCATGGGTTCTTGTATTAAACGCAATGGCCCTATAAAGAAATGACTTGCCAACCCAATCACTCCAATAAAGTAAAGTACAAATGATGGCCAAAATCCACTGGTAATATTTACCGTTATGGCTAATACTATGGCCAGTAAACTTAGCCAAAAACGATATTTAATAATGATATTGTAAATCTTCATAGTTTATTTTTGGGTGGCAAAGATAACGCGATTGATGCGAATCGGCTATATTTATACAAAGCTTCACTATGAGAAAAATTATACTTTTTTTAGCCATTTATACAATAATGGGGAGTATTTCCGCTCAAATTACCCCATCTCCCCTTAAAAAAGAAGGCGATGGGCCTTACTCCCAGCTCATTTTGCGTGGAGTTACTGTAATTAATGGTACAGGCGCCCCTGCTTTTGGGCCCGTTGATATAGTTATTGAAAAAAACAGGATTGTGCAAATTGCCAATGTAGGAAACCCTGGCGCACCCATTGATGAAATAAGAAGACCTGTTTTAAAAGAAGGTGGTAAAGAAATGAATTGCTCAGGTCTATATGTATTGCCAGGATTGATTGATAGCCATGCCCATATTGGTGGCAAAGATCAAGGAACACCTGCCGAATATGTTTTTAAATTATGGATGGCCCATGGCATTACTACTATTAAAGATCCTTCTACCGGAAATGGTTTAGAGTGGGTGTTAGATCATAAAAGAAAATCGGCTGCCAATACAATCACCGCTCCACGTATTTATGCTTATACCGCTTTTGGAATGGGAAGTAAAGTTCCCATTGTTACCTCAGAACAGGCTAAGGCTTGGGTAAATAATAATGCATTAAAAGGTGCTGATGGCATTAAATTTTTTGGGGCTTCCCCGCAAGTAATGGATGCTGCAATTAGGGAAAATAAAAAATTAGGATTAAGAAGCACTGCACATCACGCGCAAACAGATGTAGCACGTTGGAATGTGTTACAATCGGCCCGCGCTGGGATGACTAGTATGGAACACTGGTATGGCTTACCGGAAGCTTTGTTTGAAAATAAATCCATTCAAAATTTTCCGCCTAACTATAACTACAACAACGAACAAAATCGTTTTGAAGAAGCAGGAAAATTATGGGCACAAGCTGCTGCACCCTTTAGTGAGCATTGGAATAAAGTGATGAATGAATTAATTGCACTGGATTTTACAATAGATCCTACATTTAATATTTACGATGCTAACCGCGATTTAATGCGTGCTCGCAGAGCAGAATGGCATGAAGATTATACACTTCCTTCTCTTTGGAAATTTTATGAACCCAGCCGTATATCGCATGGTTCTTATTGGCATAGTTGGGGAACGGAGCAAGAAGTTGAATGGAAAAAGAATTATCAGCTATGGATGACGTTTATTAATGAATATAAAAATCGTGGTGGCCGAGTTACAGCAGGTAGTGATAATGGATTTATTTATCAGTTGTATGGATTTGGTTTTATTCGCGAGCTAGAACTGTTACGCGAAGCGGGTTTTCATCCATTAGAAGTAATTCGTTCTGCTACTTTATATGCAGCACAAGCGTTAGGGGTTGATAAAGAATTGGGTTCTATTGAAGTAGGTAAATTAGCCGATTTATGTGTGGTAGATGGTAACCCTTTGCAAAATTTACAAGTATTATATGGTACTGGTGCTATTGAACTAAATGCCAATAATGAAGTGATTCGCCGGGGCGGAGTTAGTTATACCATTAAAGATGGCATTGTTTACAATGCGAAGAAATTATTGGCTGATGTTAAAGAAATGGTGGATGCAGAAAAAAAGAAAACAGGGTTTGTGTTGAAACAACCAGGAGTAAAATAAATTTATAGTAGAATTTACAGATGAATTATTTACTAGTGATTCAGGTTTATTTAATTTAAACAAATTAATATGCAATCCAAAGCAACCTCTGTAAAAGAGTATATAGCCGAACTTCCAGAAGACCGCCAAAAAGCAATTACACAATTGCAAAAAGTGATTAAGAAAAATTTACCCAAGGGGTTTGAAGAAGTGATGAGTTATGGTATGATTGGATATGTTGTGCCACACAAACTATATCCAGCGGGTTATCATTGTGATCCAAAACTGCCTTTGCCATTTCTAAATATTGCATCTCAAAAAAACAGCATCAATATATACCATATGGGTATTTATGCTGATGCAAAATTATATAAATGGTTTACTGAAGCACATGCTAAAGCCTCTCCTAAAAAATTAGACATTGGTAAAAGTTGTACTCGTTATAAAAATAACGCAGATATTCCTTTTGATTTAATTGGAGAATTGGCGAGCAAAATTTCGGTGAAAGACTGGATTGATTTATACGAATCTGCGTTTAGAAAAGCAAAATAGAGCGCCAGTATTGCAGCTATCTTTATTGCTGACTTTTGATTATGCTTGATGATTTAGCTTATTCTTTCGATTTTTTATTTGGCCTTATTGTTTGGCGTCATTGATTTCAATCCAATTGCCTTCTGGATCTTGAAACCAAATTTGTTTTACGCCATCGGGACGAAGATTAAAACTTCCTTTTTTACCAGGATAGTCTTCCCATGAAATAGAGTTCTTCTTTAATAAAGTCATGATGGCATCTACCGATGCCACACTAAAACAAAGGTGATTGCCTTTTGAATAAGTCATTTTTGTGGGAGCGCCCGCAGGCCGTAAAGTTTGATCAATGATATGCAGGGCTGCATTGGTACCTATCCCCAACCAAACATGTTTACCATCGTTGAATGGATTAGCAATGGTATCTATCCCCAAAATATCTGTATAAAACCGAACCGTTGCTGGCAAATCACTTACAGTAATGGCCACATGGTTAATGATGGGTTTAATTTTTGTTTGAGCTGTAGATGTATTTACAATGGATAAAAACAGTACAATCAATAAAAAATAAGGTTTCATAATGATTTCTTTGTGATGAAGTAACCAAATCTACTATTTTTGCGCCAATCGGATACATACCGGTTGGGTCTCGTAGTTCAATGGATAGAATAGGAGTTTCCTAAACTCTAGATCCAAGTTCGATTCTTGGCGAGACCACAAACCCTCGCAGCTTTCGCTGCGAGGGTTTTTTAATTTCGAGCGGTCCGAGTTTACTCGGGCAAGCGAGAAAATAAAAAACCCGCAGGGCAACCGAAGGTTGGCATGCGAAGGGTTTGAGTAAGTTCAATACGGGAAGAAGTTAGCCGAGCAAAGCGAAGGCTAACAGTCTTGGCAAAAATAAACCCCGCAACAACCGAAGGTTGGTGTAGGGGCTTTGAGTAAGTTCAATACGG
>JAVHPL010000066.1:0-19676 GCA_036170555.1 Sediminibacterium sp.
CTGCAATTTTTGCTGAGTTGCTATGGCACTTCCTGCTAGATATTCAGTTAATTGATACGCAGTGGCTACTTGCCCTGCATGAGCTCTTATTTTATGAATATGTTCATTGAAAGGTTCCATTACACAATCAAATGCATCAAATGAAAGTGCCGAAATTAAATCGGCCATGAGCAATAAATGCTCTGCTAATTTTAAACAGTATATACCATAGGCACTCATAAATTGAGTACCATTAATTAGTGCTAACCCTTCTTTACTTTGTAAATGAATGGGGTTCCAATTAAATTTTTTAAGTACTTCATCTGCAGTTAATTTATTCCCTGCATGATTTACTTCTCCTAGGCCTATTAACGGAATGCTTAAATGACTTAATGGAGCTAGATCTCCAGAAGCACCCAGTGATCCTTGTGTGTATATTACTGGTAAAACATCATGGTTATACATATCTATTAGCCTAATAACCGTATCAATTTGCACTCCACTATGCCCATAACTTAATGATTTTATTTTTAGCATCAACATGAGCTTTACAATATCTTTTGGTACTTCTTCACCCAATCCGCATGCATGAGATACCAATAGATTATATTGCAATTGTTCAATTTGCGCATCGTCTATTTTTACATTTTGAAGAAATCCAAATCCGGTATTGATACCATAAAATAATTGGGTTTGATGATTTGTTTTTTCATCTAGATATTTACGGCAGGCAATAATTTTTTCATGCGCTTCAAAAGTTATTGACAAGAATTGATTATAATCAAGCAGATCTTTTACTTGTTGAAAATGAAGCCATTTGCTGTCTAATGGTAAATAATTGTAACTCATGCAGGCAATCGTTTGTTGCAAAGTAATCGAAATAGGTATATGTACAGGAAATTGAGCTTTGGTTTGCAAAACTGGTTATTTTTCCCTTATTTTGCAGCTCTAAAACAGGTTCGGTAGCTCAGCTGGATAGAGCAACTGCCTTCTAAGCAGTAGGTCATTGGTTCGAATCCAATCCGGATCACACAACGTAGAATTTAGCCTTGCACCTCGTGCAAGGCTTTTTAATTACATTAAGATCATTTAAAAACTATACAGATGCTACTAGCTTACTAGTACTTCTGTATATATAAGCATTAAAAATATGCCTTCTTGCGAATCTTCCAGGAGTATCAGCATTTACTAATTTTACATATATAGCTTTTGGAACTCCATAATATTCATATTCACTTCCATCTTCAAATCGAATAATGAGTATTTCAGATTTATATTCAAAATCTTCAATAACAGAATTGGTAATAGTCTGAGTATATTCAGGAAGGGTTTGGGTAATCGTTTCTGGCGAAATGCTTACTAAGAAATGATAAGCTTCAATTATTTTCTTGCTTTTTTCTTCAGCCTCAATTTTTAAATGATGATTATCATTAAACTTATCGGGATGCCATTCTTTCATAAAATTCCTATACACCAATTTTAAGGCTTTTAATTCCACATTTTCATCAACCCCTAATAACTTTCTGTAACTATTGATTCTTCTCATATATAATACTGTGCAAAGGAATAATCCTTGCATTTTTGGGCAAATCTATTGTTTTTAATTTAAAATGATTTCCACTAGTTTAGTATAGCAGGAATCTGATGGCTGAATTTACCTTAATAGAAATTCATTACGGTATAATTGGCAATGAATGCTTATCCCCTCTTTTTGTTCCTGCATATAATTCATATTCTAATAGCCTACAATCGATGGTGGCATTATAAAATTCAATTCTCTTACTCGGTTTTAATCGAATTTTCTTAGCTAAATCTAAATTGCCCGTAAATACATATCCCGTATATCCTTTACATTTATTTTTCAAAAAATCCCCTATTCTAGCATAGGTAACATTTAATTCAATTTCATCTCCTAATCGTTCTCCATATTCAGGATTAAACATAATAATACCATTTTCATCTAATGGAATTGATGTATGCTCAAAATCACACACTCCAAATTCAATAAGATCTAATACGCCAGCGGCAGCAGCATTGAGTTTAGCGGTTGAAATAGCTGAGCTACTAATATCTGTAGCAATAATCTTCCTATTTTTAATTTCCTTTATTTGTGCTTCTAGAAAACCTCTTTCTTGTTTATACATACCCTCTTCATATCCTAAAATATGCATAAATGCATAATTTGATCTCAATAAGCCAGGTTTACGGTTGGTTGCCATTAAAGCAGCTTCAATGGCCAATGTGCCAGACCCACACATCGGGTTCACAAATGGGGCTATATAATTCCATTTAGTACTCAATATAGTTGCTGCAGCCAATGCTTCTAACATAGGAGCTTTCCCAGGTAATTTTCTATACCCATGTTTGGCCAAAGTTTCTCCAGAAGTATCTACAAAAATCTCGGCTTCTTCCTGCTTCCAAAATAAATATATTACCGCTCCGCTAAGATCAGAACCTGTTGAAGGTCTTTTACCCGTTTTATTTCGTAAACGATCTACAATAGCATCTTTTACTCTCAAATTAGCAAATAAGCTAGTTTGTATAGTAGGATGAAAAACATTACTTGTAACAGAAAAGTAACCATCCTCCTTAATTATTTTTTCCCAATGAATAGGAAGCAACTGTTGATATAATTCAGTTGGATCATTACAAGTAAATTGTTTTAAGGAATACATTACTTGACTGGCACAAAGTAAATTTAAGTTTAACCGAATACAATCTTGTATGGTTCCATTTAGTTCAACACCAGTTTGAAAAGTTCTCACAATGGAGTATCCCAATTGGGTTATTTCTTTTTGCAATGCAATAGAAAGCCATTTATGACAGGTAATAATAATTCTTGAAGGGGTGTTGAATACGTCCATTAATGCAAATTTAAGTGAATATTTGAGCTATCCATTATTCTCTACATAAAAGCCAATTATAAGCCAAAACTTCCTCAAATAACCATTTAAATATGATGTTTATCATACCTTGTTAGAATTACATCATCTACCTTTATAGACGATTTTCTACTGCCTATATAAGTTAAAGATCAGATTCAAGGTTCTATAGTACATCGAATTTTGGCAGTAACCATTTTGTACTTGAAATTGATATCTATGAAAGTTATTTGTATTGGAAATTTTCCACCCCGTAAATGCGGTATCGCCACTTTTACCGAGAATATTATTACTGCACTTCAACATGCTTCTATTGAACAATCTCTCCATTTTGAAGTAGAAATAATTGCGATGAATGACAATGACCAATCCTATGATTATCCGCCTATCGTTTCAAGAATTATTAGAGATCATATTAAACAAGATTATATAGATGCTGCAGAATACATTAATCATGCTAATGCCGATTTATGTCTCCTAGAACACGAATACGGTATTTTTGGTGGTAATAGTGGATTATTGATAATTTCACTTTTAAGACTATTAAAAATACCTGTAGTTACTACGTTTCACTCTATATTAGAAAAACCTAATTTTCATCAAAAAGAAGTATTAAAAAAAATAGCAGCGTACTCATCAGGCTTAATTGTAATGAGTCAACTAGCTATCCGTTTTTTAAAAGAGATTTACAATGTTCCTGCGGCAAAAATATTTTATGTTGAACATGGGGTACCCGATTTTGCTCAAATGAAATTAAATAAACCATTGTATCCTGAGCATTGGAAAAATAAAAAAATCATACTCACTTTTGGATTAATTGGTAGAAGTAAAGGTATTGAAACAGCAATCAGAGCCCTCCCAGAAATAATAAAAAAACATCCTACTACCAGGTATATTGTGATGGGCAAAACCCATCCGCATGTGATAAGACATTCAGGCGAAGAATATCGTAACTGGCTAATTCAGTTAGCTAAAGAATTACATGTATTGGAATATGTTGAATTTATAGATGAATATGTGAGTGAAGAAAAATTAGTGTCCTGTTTATTGGCAGCGGATATATATATCACTCCATATAAAAATAGATCGCAAATAACTAGTGGAACCCTTTGTTATGCGTTAGGTGGTGGTTGCGCGGTATTTTCAACACCTTATTGGCATGCTGAAGAATTGTTGAAAAATGGGAATGGCATTCTCTTTAATTTTGGTGACCACAAAGCATTAGCAAAAAATATTACATCCATTTTAGATGATCCTGAAAAACTTACCTTATTGCAAAAAAGGGCTTATAATTATGGGAAAACTATTGCCTGGCCTATAATTAGCAATTCTTATATAGCAATATTTCATCAGTTAGCTGCTTTAGCTGAAAACCATAAAATTCATCTTGAATCTCAATACAAATTATTCGATTATCCTTTTAATCCATTGCATCTTATAAGAATGACAGATGAGGTTGGTATGATACAACATGCCCATGGTTGCATACCTAATTATGAAACAGGTTATTGCATTGATGACAATGCCAGGGCACTTCTTTTAAGTATGATGGCTTATCAACGTTTTCATGATCCAATTTATCTTGAATTGTCTGTAAAATATTTGGCTTTTATAGACCATATGCAACAGGCAGATGGTAGTTTTAATAATTTCATGACATTCTCAAAAGAAACATTAAAAAACGATCAATCAGAAGATGCTTTTGGTAGAACTATTTGGGCATTGGGTTATCTAGTTCAATTTGCACCCAACGATAGCTTTTTTCAATTAGGAATAGAGCTTTTTCAAAAATCATTGCAAATAGTAACCCAACTACAGCATTGTAGAGGATATGCCAATTGTATATTGGGTCTTTATCATTATATAAAGAGATTTCCCGATCAAGAAAAGTATGCGAAACTAATGGCAGATTTAGCCAATAAACTTTGTGATGAATTTGATTTATATTCTAATGAAAATTGGCATTGGTTTGAAACATCTTTAACTTACGATAATGGTTTATTGCCTTCAGCTTTGTACAAAGCCTATGAATTATTAGATAATGAACGCTATTTATTAATTGCCAATAAAAGCACTTTATTTTTAGAGCATAAATGTTTTAAACATGAATATCTTTCTTTAATAGGTAATCGTAGATGGTTTAGAATGAATGAAGGATATGAACTATATGCACAACAACCCATTGATGCAATGGCAATGGTTATTTTATATAATTGCATATATAAACTGAATCAATCTCAAGAATCTTTAAAAAAATTACAAATTTCGTTTAAATGGTTTTTAGGATTTAATGATGTAGACCTACCGTTGTATGATACAGAAACTTTTGGGTGCAATGATGGTATAGAAGAATTTAGTATTAATAGAAATCAAGGTGCAGAAAGTACCATCGCATATCATATATCCTGGCTCGTTGCATCCCCTTATTTTGAAGTTAAAAAAAAAGATAATCAACCAATTTTACAGTTGGAGGGCCTTTTGAATTGATTGCAATAATTGTGTTGGCACTATTGGTTTACCAATATAATCTAATGCACCCAATGCCATTCCTTTATTCTTTTCTACTTCACTTGTAAAACTAGATAAAAATACCACCGGAATATTAATTTTATGCTTCCTAAGGAATTCTAATAATTGATACCCATCTAAATTAGGCATTGAAATATCTGAAAGAATTAGGTCAAATTTCTTTCTTCCAATTTCCATCAATGCACATACTCCATCTGGAGCAATTTGAACGTCATAATTTTCAGATTTCAACAAATGTGCTATCACTGTTTGATTCATTATTTCATCTTCAACAATTAAAATTTCAGCCTTAGGTTTTGTACCGTTTATTGTATGATGGTAATCCGATGGAATTAATTTTTCTAGCAATTCTTCCATATTTACAGTAGCATAAGTAGAAGATGTATCAGACATCGCATAAGGAATTACCAATTCGTTATTGTTTACTATGGAGCCACATGAATAAACCACATTCGGAACATAACCTTCTCTTTCTTCATCGTTAGGCATAATTAATGGTTCAAATAATTCTCCTATTACAATCGTGGGATCATCTAAATCTAATAACATAGCTCCAATACAATATTTTCGCATAGTACCTACACCATGCGTAATTACTAACCAACCATATTTTGTTTCAATTGGTGATCCACAATTACCCACTTGTATAAATTCCCATGGAAATTTAGGTTCCTGAATTTTTATTGCATCCCCCCATAAATTAATATCATTAGAAAACATGATATAATTATTTACTCCATCAATCCGGGCCAACATAGTGTACATTCCCTTGATTTTTCTAGGAAATAATGCCATGCCTTTATTTTGAGCATTTTCTCCTAATATTGGCATAATATTAAATTGAAGAAAATCCTTCGTTTCAATCAATTTAGGCATAATCGTATACCCATTGTATGCGGTATAGGTACCATAATATCGCTCTCTTCCATCATCATCGGTAAATTTCACAAAACGAGCGTCCTCAATACCATTGCTTTCTGCTGCAGCAATAGGAAAAATAACCCTATCTGATATTCCTGTATCTAAAGAGAATGTTATTTCATAATGAGAAGCTCCTAACCAAGTAATGGTTTGTAATACTTTTTTCTGTACTTCATCAGGATTAAGTTCTCTTTTTACCTGATCCAAAGCGTTATACAATTCATTATAATCAAATTCATCCCTTAATTTATTGAGTACCTTATCTACCAATAACTGATCGGCGTGCATCTCATTAAGCTTTTGTTGAAATACTAATTTCGAATACACATAATTTTTTATTACTTCCGCTTCATCAATTAATCTACCGGTTGGTTTAATCTCTAAATTATTTTTTGCATCTAGTATTCCTCCCCTAAATACTACAGAAGATATATGACCTTCACCAGTTGCTCTAAAACTAATAATCACTCTTTTTTGACCAACTTGCAGTCCGCTTTGGTCGGGATCTTCTACCATGGATGGATTAAAAAAAGCGGCAGATTCAATACTGTATTCCGAAGTAAAATATGCCCCAATTAATAATTTCTTAAAATCAGGGAAACTGGTTAAATCTCCGGCTCTACCTGAAAGGATATCATTGGCTCTATTAAAATGCTTTTGAAATATTTTTGAAATATTTCTGTGGCGTGAAGAAAAGTCTCGTAATGATTGGTTTAAAGTTAGTTTGGCGGCTTCATTTGGCATATCATTCACCTTCTGAATAATAGATAGTACACGTTTTTCAGGACCTGGATAAAAGAATCTGGCAATAACTCTTCTTGGATCACTTTTAAAGTGAACCGGCTTTCGGTTAATCGTGGTACTCATAGAACTAAATTGATTATTAAAGATACTGAATTTGTAGATGGGTATAGCTATTAAAATGTATGTATTTATCTATTTACACACTAAATTTATATACCAAATCAAAGTATGAATATGTTGTATTTTGCAGTATGAATGTTCAAATTGAAACCAGTTGGAAGAATTTATTGCTTAAGGAATTTAGCAAACCTTATTTTCTTCAAATTGCAGCTCATTTAAGAAGTGAAAAAGCAACCAATATTACGATTTATCCACCAGGGCCACTTATTTTTAATGCATTCGATACAACACATTTTGATAAGGTAAAAGTGGTTATTTTAGGTCAAGATCCTTATCATGGTGATGGTCAAGCTCATGGATTAAGTTTTTCTGTACCAGATGGAATTAAACCTCCTCCATCTTTGGCAAATATATTTAAGGAATTAAAGCAAGATATTGGTATGCCCATACCTTTATCAGGCAACTTAACCGCATGGGCAAAACAAGGCGTATTACTTTTAAATGCAGTTTTAACTGTAAGGGCAAATGAACCAGCAAGTCATGCTAAAATTGGTTGGATGGATTTTACCAATGCGGTAATTCAAAAAATTAGTACAGAAAAAAAAGGAATCATTTTTTTATTATGGGGTAAATTTGCCCATGAGAAGCAGGTTTTTATTGATGCAACCAAGCATTATATTCTAAAAGCGGCACATCCATCTCCATTTAGTGCAGATAAAGGTTTTTTTGGTTGTAAACATTTTAGCAAAACGAATGAACTTTTAATGCAACAAGGAATTGATCCTATTAATTGGCAACTTTAAAAAAATATGGCAAACAAAAATAAAAAAGTAAAATGGATTTCTATTTTTGGAAATATACTAGTTAATATTTTTGCAAGAATATGGGCATTTTGGGGTTTAATTAGCTTTATGGCAACGTTTTTAATTGCCTTGATCCCTTCATTACTGAGTGCTTTTGTGCCAGACCCCAAAGGAATGGCTTTATTTATTAAAATAGCTAAAGGATGGATGACTATTTGGTTAAATATGGTAGGATGTCCCGTTAGTTCTGAAGGGGAACATCATTTTAAAAAAGGGAAAACGTATATTGTAGTTTGTAATCACAATGCACTTTTAGATGTCCCACTCTCCTCTCCTTTCATTCCCGGTGCCAATAAAACTATCGCTAAAAAAACATTTACCAAAGTCCCCCTTTTTGGATGGTATTATTCAAGAGGCTCCGTAATTGTAGATAGAAAAAGTGACGCAAGTAGACGAAAGAGTTTCGATTTAATGAAAGATGCATTAGAAAAAGGGTTTCACATGTGTATTTATCCAGAAGGAACTAGAAACCGAACCAATCAGCCAATTAAAAAATTTTATGACGGTGCTTTTAAATTAGCAGTTAGTACCCAGCATGCCATTATTCCAGCTATTATTCTCAATACAAAAAAAGCGTTACCCGCCAATAGATTCTTTTATTTTGTGCCCAAAAAATTATCTATCCATTTTTTAGCACCAATTGAACCAGGCAACTTAACATCAGATGAGTTAAAGGAAAAGGTATTTAAAGTTATGGTTGATTATTATTCTCTTCAACAATCATAGTCTTAGAATGATGAATTAGAAAAAGTTCTACTTCTATTAATTCTAAGATCTCTTAGAATACCCGATTTAGGATTTACGGTAATATTAAATGATCTATATAAACCAACAGGGTTTACATTTATAGACAATTGCCAGCAATGCATTTCACGTGTTATAAACGTACTTAATTGTTGTAATTTTTTATTGCTAATGTCATAATATCCAGTAGCACCAATTTTCCATTTATCCGTTAAGCTAAAATCACCATTAATATTGAGTGATGAAAATGTTTGTGTCTTATACCCACTATAATCTGGTTGTAAAACCCTCGTAAAATTAAAAGAATAAGATAAAGATAAATTCCAAGGGATATTAAAATCGGTAAACTCAGCAGGATTTGCTCTTGCAAATTGAAGCTGACGTTGTTGTTCATCTGGTGTAAGAAATGGATCTACTGGTAAAACTTTATCCTTATCACTTTTACCATCTTTCGATTTACTTTTAAAAGAAGTACTTAAAGCAATATTTCCACTGGTTATTCTTCCTAATTTAAAACTTCCAGGTTCAAACAATAATTTATTCATTCTATACCCTTTACTATCCACCTGATAGGGATCTAAAGTAGCACCAGCAGTGATATTTATTTTCTCAAATAATGTACTTCTTGCGTACAAATTAAAGTTTCCTAATTTAAAACTATCTGCCAAAAAGTTATAGGCAGAGTTAAATCCAAAGCCATCAATTAGTTTTACTTTATTGCCTTTTTTATTGGTTGAATCTTTAATATCCTTCACTTTCATCTCTAGTAAATTGTCTATACCAAAACCCATACCTCCAAATGAACCCTCTCCAAATGAACCAATAATGCCACCATCAAATTGAGAGAAACGAATGGTTCTACCTAGTGAATCAACTTGTGTAGTATAATGATATTTTGCACCAAAGTCTGGTTGATAATTTACCGAAATATTCGGCCTAATTTCATGCCGGATGGCCATTATTTTACTTTTGGGTTTAAATTTATACGTACCAAAAATTCGGGTACTAATACCTAGCCCAAAACTCATTTGTCTTGCAGTATAAAAACCTCTTTGTTTTAATGTATCTACTTTATTCCCAACACTATCCCATGATCTAAACATGCGTTGACCATACCATCTTTCTTCATAAGAAACACTAGGAGCAATATTAATAGGCCCTAGAGTTGGTAATGATAAAGTAATAGGCACACTATGCACAGCTCCATATTGAACTGTATCTAATATTCTTTTGATATTAAAAGCTGTATCATAAAAAGAAGCTTGATTTTGAAAGTTTCCACTATATCCTATTCCAATTTTTTCATACCATTTAGCGGTTCCTACTTGTTCTTTACTTTGGAATGGGTAAAATGTAACTACATTAAAATTGACTGTGGGCAAATTCATATTAACCAAACGGGTATTGCTATTTTGGTTAGCATTTAAATTGGCCGATAAATTATATTTACCCTTCCAATCTTTACCATAACTAATGGAAGAACTTAACTGATTTTGAAAATTAATAAATGGATTATTCAATACCGTTTGATTGTATCGGGTACTACCAAAGTTTACATTGGCCGAAAAAGAAGTACCAGGCCTAGCCCTGGAATCTCTGCTATGCGTCCAATTGATCATAAAAGATTTTAGCTGATTAAATTCAGTTTTACTGGACGTGCTATTGTTTAATGTTTTCGTATTTTGTATTGAAATATTTAAATTACCTGTATATGCATAACGTTTAATATATTTTGTATTCAGGTTTAAGCTCCAGCCTCCAAAAGAATATAAATTAGCCCTAGCAGTTGCGTCAAAATTTTCACTCAGCACTTTATAATACCCAATTCCTTCTAAGCCCAACCCAAAATCGGGACTTGCATTAAAGGCAGGAGGTAAAATTCCAGAATGCCTTCCCTTATTCAAGGGGAAGATTCCAAATGGAATTCCAATTGGCATAGGAACTCCCTCAAACTCAGGGAAAGAAGGCCCAGCAATACCCAACTTATTGTTGATAATCTTCATTTTGCTGGTTCTGAAATTATAATGAGGAGTATCTAAATTACAGGTAGTAAATCTAGCCCTGCTAGCAAAGATTTCAGTAGCACTTATTTTCTTTAATTCTTTAGCATTAACATAGATCTCTCCCTCTTGAAAAAAAGTATTTTTAGTTAACCCCTTACCTGTTTTCATATTAAAAAAAATGGAATCACTTACCGATTTCATTTCTCCTTGTATAAATTGAGGTTTACTTAAAGGATTTCCAGTTGTGTCTAAAGAACCATACGCTTTCATCAAAGACAATTGTTGGTCGTATTGAATAGTTGCTGCTTCTAATTTTAAGTCGGTATAATCAACTTTGGCTTTGCCATATAAAAAAAATTCCCTTGTTGGCACAATGAGAACACCAGAATCTTCTGCAAAGAATTTAATAGGTGCATCAATGGAGTCATTAGACATTTGAATTGTATCTACTTTTATCCGTAAACTGTCTATTTTGGATAAACTAGGTATTTTTGGAAAACTATCTTTTTGTGGTACGTTTTCTTTTTTTAACAAATTATTTTTGTTAATGGAAGCTTTTTTGTTAGGAATTGTATCATTTTGAGCAAAAAAATAAATAAAAGTGGTTGCTTTACTATTATCTATATGAAATGTTAATATCCCTATTAATAGGAATAGTACAATAGCCAGCTTCGTTTTTACGTTAAATTTGCGGGTTCTACTCATGTTCACTATACAAAATTAAGGTCTAAAAAGTGTAAATGGGTATTTCGCATAGATTCCTTTAACGAAATGATATGATAAAACAATTTTTTGCTGCTTTATTATGGTTAAGTTTTGGGTTAATTTCATTTTCCTCATTTACTGAAATTGACAAAAAGCCAACTCAAAAACAAGCCTTAAAAAGGATAGTAATAGATGCTGGGCATGGTGGAACAGATCCAGGAGCTCGTGGAAGATATTCTAATGAGAAAGATATAGCGCTTTCTATTGCATTAAAATTAGAGAAATTAATGCAGGCATCCATTCCAGATGTTGAAGTTGCCATGACCAGAACCACGGATGTATTTGATAATGTTACTAAAAAAGCAGAAATAGCCAACAAATTAAAAGGAGATCTTTTTATTTGTATACATGTAAATAGTGCCGACCCTCAGAGGCATAGTGAATTTATTGGGTATAAAACCCAAACATATTATAAAGGAAAAGGTAAAAAGAGAAAAAAATATACTCGTAAAGTAAAGGAATACCGTTATTGGACCACTCCTAACCCAGCTAGTGGAACAGAAACATTTATTTACCCTGTTAGCAAAAACTCGGGTAGAATGGATGCACTCATTAAGAATGAAGCAAATGATATGGACTCTGCTTCGCTAAAAGCGATGCAAGAGTTAGAAAAAAATGATCCTACTAAAATGATGCTTTTAAGCATGAAAACCCAAACATTTTTTCAAAGAAGTGCCGATTTGGCCCTTACCATTGAAGATGAGTTTAAAAAAGTAGGAAGAATAAGTAGAGAAGCAAAGCAAAGAAAGGAAGGTATTTTTGTATTATATGCTGTGGCTATGCCTGCTGTTTTAGTAGAAACAGGCTTTATTTCTAATCCGGATGAAGAAGATTATCTAAATAGTGAAGCAGGTCAAACCGAAATTTGCGAAGTATTAATTAAAGCAATAAAAAGGTATAAATTTTCCTTAGAAAAACAATTAACAAATAGTAATACCGAAACTAGAAGCAAATAAGCAATCTATCTGCTATTTTTATCGAATACCATGTAAGAAACCCTAAATTTGTTTTCATAACCAGTAATATAATTTAATAGGTTATGAGCTAAAAACAGTAGAAAAGATGAAAATTTCGAATGAAACAAAAGTTGGGGCCTTAACTGCCATATCTATTACATTGTTAATACTAGGATTTAATTTTCTAAAGGGTAAAACGATACTAAAAACAGGAAATTATTTACATGCCAAGTATACAGACACTAAGGGTATTATGATTTCTAACCCTGTTTATGTAAATGGATATCAAATTGGTTCAGTAGCAGACATTGAAAATGCTGATGAAAAACTTTCGAGTATCATTATTTCAATCAAGTTAAAATCAAACTATGATATACCCATTAATTCAATTGCTACCATAAATAGCAACCCCTTAGGTAATCCTAGTATAGAAATTAAATTAGGAAATGAAAAAAAATATTTCCAATCTGGTGATACAATTACTACTGCTCCAAATCCTGGTATATTAGCTGGCGTTATGGATAAGCTTTCTCCAGTATCAGATCAATTAAAAATAACCATTCACACTTTAGACAGTGTGTTAAAAAATATTAATGCCATATTCGATCCTACTACTAAAAATAATTTACAAACAGTTATTGCTAATATAAATAAAACAACTGCAAACCTAGTTACTTCCTCTGTTTCATTACAAGATATGTTAAATAAACAAACAGGAACTATTACAAAATCTATGCAGAATGTAAATAGTTTTACAAAGAATTTAAGTGATAATAATGATAAGATTACTAAAACACTAGACAATGTTGGTAAGGTTACTGAAAATTTTGCTAAGGCAGATATAAATGGGTCGGTGGAGAAATTAAAATTGGCAATTACTAATTTAAATAGCATATTAACAAAGTTAAATTCAACAGAAAGTTCTTTTGGAAAACTAATTAATGATCAAACTTTTTATAATAACTTGAACAATACCATTAAGAGTGCCAATATTTTAGTTGACGACTTAAGAATGCATCCAAAAAGATATGTAAGTCTTTCTGTATTTGGGAAAAAAGATAAAACAGGGCCTCTTATGAAACCATTAGCAGATACCACAAAGACTAAAAGGTAATGCTTGAAAAATTTGCTTTATATCTTATATTATTGATATATCCATTCGTATCAATGGCTCAACGTTCTGATGCTGATACATCTATTAAAGAGGGTAACCGATTAGATATTGTTTTTGCAGAAAGATATAATTATCAAAAACTTGATTCTGCAAACGAATTCATTTCACTGGCAGGTAAGGTTCAAGTAAAACAAGATAACACTTTATTTTATGCAGATAGTGCAGTATTAAACAGACAGTTAAATACATTAGAAGCTTTTGGCAATGTTCATATTAATGATGCAGACAGTGTTCACACTTATGCTCAGTATTTACAGTATTTAGGTAAAGAAAAAAAAGCATTATTAAGAACAAAAGTTAAATTAACCGATGGCAAAGGTATTTTAACAACGGAAGAACTAGAATATGATGTTTCAGTAAAAATAGGTACATATTTAAAGGGTGGTAAACTGGTAAATAAAAAATCTACCCTTACTAGCAACGAAGGCTACTACTATGGAGATACAAGGGATGTGATTTTTAAAAAGAAAGTAGTGATGATTGATCCTGAAAACAAAATTACAAGTGAAGTACTTCAATACAATACAGGAACTGAAATTACCACATTTACAACTCCTACCATCATTTACAATACCAAAGAAAAGCGCACCATTAAAACTCAAGAAGGTTACTATGATATGCGCAATAAAAAAGCAGAATTATACAAAAGATCAAAAATAGAAGATAGTACCTATTCATTTACAGCAGATGAAATGGCTTTTGATGATTCTACAGGGTTAAGTGAATTTAGGGGCAATGCAGTATATAGAGGAAAGGATACTGCACAAGGGTTTGATATGATTGCGAATAATATTAAAACCAATAAAAAAACAAACTCTTTAATTGCTACACAAAAGCCTTTGTTAATAATAAAGCAAGGATTAGATTCTATTTATATAACAGCAGATACTCTATACACAGCAAAGTTATCTACTTTGATGAAAACTAGAAATGTACCAACTATAAGAGAACAATATACTTACCCTGGAATTACAAATAAAAATAAAGAAGATAGTAGTGATAAATTTTTTGAAGCTTACTTTAATGTACGCATATTTTCAGATTCATTGCAAGCTGTAGGAGATAGCCTTTTCTATTCATTAAAAGATTCCGTATTTAGACTCTTTAAAAATCCAATAGTTTGGTCTCAAGAAAACCAAATTACAGGGGATACGATTTATTTATTTATCAAAGAAAAAAAACCTGAAAAACTATTGGTTTTTGAAAACGCTATGGCAATTAATAAAGTTGATAGTTCAAGTTACTATAATCAATTAAAAGGTACATCCATCAACGCTTTATTTTTTGAGGGAAAAATAAATTCAATGAGAGCAAAAGGTAATGCTGAAAATATTTATTATGCAATAGATGAAACTAAGAAATTTATTGGTGTTAATAAATCTAATTCAAATATTATTGATGTTTTTTTTAAAGAAGGTAAACCTCACCGTGTAGTATTCTTAAGAAATCTAATAGGAACCACATATCCCATGCGTCAAGTAAATCATGAAGAATTGAAATTACGTGGATTTAAAATTCAAAATGAGAAAAGGCCTAAAACTAAATTTGATATACTTTCTAATTAAAATAAACTAATGCCTGCAATTCGTTTTTTTAAAAGAAATATCGTTAATCCTATTAAAGCTTATATTGAAGACAGTAGAGCTATTGGAATAACATTATTATTAGCTACTTTTTTATCTTTATTTTTAACCAATTTTAAACTTACAGAAAATTGGTATATACATATTTGGAATTATAGTTTTGATGGAACAGATGCGCATCATTTTCATTGGAAATTTCTTTTTTTGCCAAACTCGGTATTAATGGTAATAAATGATTTTTTCATGGCTATATTCTTTTTTTTAGCTGGTATGGAAATCAAAAGAGAATTAATAGAAGGCGAACTAGCCTCTCTAAAGCAATCTATACTTCCTGTAGTAGCCGCTATAGGCGGAATGATTGTGCCTGCCATTATTTTTACCCAATTCAATAAAGGAACCGAATTTATGATTGGCTGGGCGGTGCCAATGGCAACAGATATTGCATTTACATTAGGTATTGCATCACTTTTAGGTAAACGAATTCCCGTAGCACTTAAAATTTTTATTACAGCACTGGCCATCATAGATGATTTAGGCGCAATCATAGTTATCGCCCTATTTTATGGTGGAAAAATTCAGTTATGGTATCTACTTTTTTCAGCTCTCATTTTACTTACTTGTTGGTCATTAAATAAAATGAAAATTGCTTTTGGCTGGTACAACTGGATATTAGGCTTACTGCTATGGTATTGCATGTTCAATTCTGGTATTCATGCAACTGTTGCAGGTGTTTTGTTTGCGTTGATGATTCCTACACATTTACTTCAAAAGTTTGAATCCCAACTACACTCAATTGTGTATTTTATTATTATGCCCATATTTGCATTAGCCAATACGGCCATTATCTTACCCATAAATAGTTTAAATAGTTTAAATACAAGTTATAGCTGGGGAATTATTATGGGTTTATTAATTGGTAAGCCCTTGGGAATATGTATTGCTTGCTATTTAATGGTTAAAAACAAGTTCAGTAACCTTCCAGCGTTTACCAATTGGCATAAAATGATTGGTGCTGGTATTCTAGCTGGAATTGGTTTTACCATGAGTATTTTTATATCTACGTTGGCTTTTAAAACTAATGCTGAACAAGATATTGCAAAAATTGCTGTTTTAGTATCTTCCCTGCTGGCTATGATTATTGGATATTTCTGGTTTAAATTAGAACATAAGCATACTACTTTAAAGAAGTTTAAAAACGATGTGGCGTAAATGGTACTTTATTAAAAATTTATTTCAAAGCTGCTGCATATTGATCATGCTGTTCATTCCATTTATTGGCAAATCTCAAATAGAAAAACCAGATTCTGTATTTTTTCTTGCAAAAAAAACAGGGCTATTAGGGAAAATTGGAAAGTCTGTTTCAGTGAATAATTCTAATATAGGTATTCCAGAAGATGGGTATTTAAAAAATGCGGCTGATTTTGAACCCTATAGAGGAAAAATTATTCGACATATTCAAATACGTAAAATTGGGTTTAATAAATCGGTAAACGATACTACATACAATGTTAAAAATATCTTTAATGACTTAGGTGACGCATTACATACCTCAACGAAAAAGAAAATAATTTTAAATAATCTTTTTTTCTCAAGTGGAGATTTGCTTTACCCTAACTTATTAGCAGATAATGAAAAACTTTTACGGGATTTAAGTTTTCTACAAGATGCTAAATTGGTTATTGAAAAAATTAATGGAAATCAAGATTCAGTTGATATTATTGTATATGCTAAAGATATTTTTCCAATAGGTGGTAGTTTAGGAGAAGCTACAACAAACATGGCAAAATTTGAAATAAACGACGATAATCTTTTTGGATCAGGAAATCGAATACAAATTCAACATTTAATTGAAGCAAAAAGAACACCTTCTTATGGAATGAGAATTGAATTTTTAAAAAGAAATATCGGAGGAAGTTTTGTAAATATGGCTTTTGGTTATCAAAATCAAAACCCTGCTTTCAATAGTGGTAGAAGAGAGGAAAAATCTATGTATATAAAAGCTGATTTACCATTGGTAAGTCCTTATCATTCAATTACAGGTGGGTTAGAAATAGCTTCCAATAAAACACAAAACTTATATATAGATGATTCAACTTACTCTTTACACTATCAATATAACTACCGCATTTTTGATGGTTGGATTGGCTATAATATTGGAGCAAAAAAGCAACTAAAATATAATTTTAGTTCACGATTAAAGAAAATTTTATCCATACGAGGTGTTAGTAGAGATTTTTTAACAGTTCCTAAAATTCAAGCTACTCAATACGATAGTAGGTATACCAATTTAAATTCCATACTAAGTTCTTATACTATTTTTGAGCAAGATTTTTATCACACAAATTTTGTTTTTGGATTTGGCAGAAATGAAGATTTACCGGAGGGTTTTAATTTGTCTTTTACTGGTGGTTGGACGCTTCGTAATAATGTTGAAAGACTATATTTTGGAGCAGAATATGAACGAAGTTATTTTAATAGAAAGGGATCTTATTTAAACTATATTTTAAAATTTGGTGGCTATTACAATGAAGGTAAACTAACAGATTTGAGTTTTTTAGCAAGTGCGCAAAGTTTTTCTAGGTTAAGAAAAATAAGGAATAGTAAATGGTATACCAGACATTTTTTTGGTGGTAGTTTTACTCAACAAATAAATACATATTTAAATGATCCTTTAAGACTTTCAAGTATTTATGGAGTTCCCCTATTGCGTAATCCAGAAACAAAATCATCTGGCAGGTATACCATTAATGCAGAAACCGTTTTCTACAATACTTGGAAATTTTTCGGTTTTAGTTTTGCCCCTTTTGGATTTACCAATATTAGTTTTTTAAAGGATTTGGGGCAATTCAATTTTAAAGGTGATTTTTATGGTGCCTTTGGTGCTGGCGTAAGAACTAGAAATGAAAACCTGGTATTTGGTACAATGGAAATGAAAGCATATTATTTCCCCAAAATAATAAATAATATGAGCCCTTGGAATCTAACCTTGTCAACTGAACTAAAATACAGGTATACAACCACATTGATTCATCGACCTGAATTAACTCAAGTAAATTAATACACCATTTATGTAATTATTTGAAAAAACTGAACTAATTTTCGTCAAATTCGTATTATAATAATCAATTATGAAAAAAACATTATCCGCTGTTTTCTTAGTAGCAATGAGCATACTTTTAGGCACAGCCTGTGCCCAAAAGCCCAGTCCTGCTGCTACAGCTACTACTACTTTAAAGAATGGTACTATTATTACCATCAATTATAGTTCTCCTGCTTTAAAGGGTAGAACTATTGGTAAAGATGTTGAACCCATGATGGGAAAAATTTGGAGAGCTGGAGCCAATGATGCTACTGTTTTTGAAATTTCTAATAAGGTAACTATCAATGGGAATCCTTTACCAGCAGGTAAATATGCTTTTTTTACCATCAATAATGGTACAGATTGGACGCTCATTTTCAATAAAACATTCAAGCAATGGGGTGCATTTAGCTACAAAGAGGCAGATGATGCACTTCGAATTAAAGTTAAACCTAGCAAATCAGCTACAGAAATTGAGCGTTTAACTTATTCAATAAATAATGATGGTAAAGTAGCATTAAACTGGGGAAACCTTCAAGTAGATTTTCAAGTTAATTAAGTTATTCTATAGAAGTATTTCATAAAGCCATCCAAAATTGGATGGCTTTATTATTGAATTAAAGCAAAAAGTTGAACTTTTATCTACTGTAGATGTTATATAGCTTTACAAAATATTTTTAGAATATATGGTTCAAGCATATAATTTTTTAGCAAGTTGGCAACTATTCCCCGAAAAGTGCATTTTCGAAAATGGATTAACCCCCAAAAGTGGTAATTATAAAATTGAAAGTATCCAAAAAGGTAATGCACTTGCAATAAGCATCAATTGGGTAAGTTTAGAGAATGAAGCATTTTACACACAATATGAAATTATACCCAATAGTATTCCACAGCCTTGCCAAAACAATGAATTAGCCGATACCATTGAAGCTAGTTTTATAAATGCGTATTCGTTAAAAACCATTTTTTTAAAAGATAGCCAAATTGTTTTATCGGTTATGCATGAAATTATGCCAAATGGTTACTTGCGAGTTACACAAGAAGGCATTAGCAAAGAACATACTCAATATAAAAATGTGGAGATGTATCATAAACAGCTAAGTGTACTACCCTATTCTGCTTCCGTTGCAGGTGTAGCTATTAGGCCAACTAAGGAGGGCGTTATTAAACATAAAGCGCTAAGTGCCATGGAAGATCAAACCAATATGCAATTAGATCAAATAAGGCAACAAATAGAATTATTAGCAAAACAAGCTCAAGAGATCAGGAATAGAAAGGAATTAAGCATGATGATTTATGAATCTAAACTTAGCTTCAAACCGCAAATTGGGCAT
>JAVHPL010000067.1:0-4332 GCA_036170555.1 Sediminibacterium sp.
TTGTACCAATACCTAAACTAAGTTTTTGTTTTCTTCCAATACCCCAATAGTGCGTAAATGAACTAGCAATTAATGCTTGATTTTGACCTGCCCCTACAGATAAATCAATATAGTTTATTGATTGTTTTTTTAAAGAGTCCTTTTTGGTTGTTTGGGAATAAGTAGAAAATGATAAAAGTACTGATCCGATTAGTAGAATTATTCTATTCATTTGTTTTTATTTTATTTGTTATACGAATGATTGCATCATTACTTACACCGTAAATGTGTATTTTGTGTTGATTTAAGTTAAATTAATGTTAACTCAAAACAGATCATATTCTAAGCGTACTATTTACCTTTTAGTAATAGTGGCAGTAATCAAAATTTTCATTGCCCCACTTTTAGAGTTGGGAAATGACGAAGTGTACTATTATACCTATGCGTTACAATTAGATTGGAATCATTTTGATCACCCACCCATGGTGGGTTTATTAATAAGGCTTACAACCTTAAATCTTTGGATAGTAAATGAATTTACTTTAAGACTGGGGAGTATATTAGTAGCGGCATGTGCTACTTGGTTTATTTTCAAATTGGGCAAACTGATAGCCAACGAGCGGGTTGGCTGGTTCTCCGCACTCATTTATACTGCTTCTGTATATACAGGGTTCATTGCAGGATTTTTTATTTTACCAGACTCACCACAGATGTTTTTTTATACTGGGGCATTGTATGTAATGGCCTATTTGATTTTAAAAAAAGAAGGACTAGAACATACAAGTGTTTGGTTATTACTCGGGTTATTGATTGGGTTAGCCGCATTGTGTAAAATTCATGGGTTATTTCTATGGGCAGGCTTTGGGTTATTCATATTATTCAAGAGAATTAAATGGCTTTTGAATTGGAGGCTATATGCAGCAGCATTGGTAAGTATTATTTCCATTGTTCCTATTGTTTACTGGAATTGGCAAAATGATTTTATTACCTATAAATTCCATTCAGAAAGAGTAACACATAGTGGAATTCAATGGGAGTCTTTTGCAAAGGAAATTGGTGGGGAGTTTGCTTATCAAAATCCCGTGATTTTTATTTTGCTAATTGTTTCATTGATAGCACTTTTTACTAAGCGGATTAAGTTTAATCATAAAGGGGTTGCAGTTTGGTTAATGTGCATGAGTATACCTATGCTATTTGTTTTTTGGGGATTATCTTTTTTTAATCCAACGCTACCTCATTGGAGTGGTCCTGCTTTTATTCCGTTGTTTTTAATTGGCGGATTGTATTTAGAAAAACGTACGGTTCTATATTTTCCATCTTGGATAAAGGTTGCATTAGTACTAGTTGCATTAGTATTGATAACCGGAGTTTCTTTGATACAATATGCTCCTATTAATTTTGGAAGTAAAGACAAAGAAAACTATGGTGAGTATTGCCCTACATTGGATCTTTCTGGCTGGAAAGAATTAGGAAAAGAATTTACTGCCATTGTAAAGCAAGATCAATTAAATGGGATCATGAAACCTAATCCCGTATTAATTTCTAATAAATGGTTTCCTGCAGGGCATATAGAATTCTATGTTTCAAGACCTTCTGAAGTTCCTTTAATTGGCATTGGTACACTACAAAACTTACATAAGTTTGCCTGGTTAAATAATAGTAGAAAAACGCTGCAACTGGGATCAGATGCGTACTGCATTGTACCCTCTAATTTACCATTTGATGTGGTAAAAAACTATGGAATTTACTTTAAAGAAATTAGTAAACCCTTCATTTTAAAACAAGTGAGAAGTGGAGGGGTAGTTCGATTTTTTTATATATATCGGTTAAAAAATTGCCAATTTATTCCAGCAAGAATGGTATAAGTTTTATTGTAATTTGCTACTATCTGTACTATTTTCAACTTCCATTTCCTTTTCTTTTTTCCCAAATAGTTTTTCAAAATCTTGTCGGTAAGAAATACTAACACCTTGTCTGTTTCGTCTACCAAAGTTTACCCCACTAATATCTAAACTATTCTTACTAAAAATAATTGCTCTAAGTTTTCTGTCTTGAGATAATATGATTTCAACATTAACATCTGGAAGCCATTGTAAATTTCCACTTTGCACCGAAGAACTTGTTCCTAAATTAAAATCTAGATCACCACCAAATGTTACTACTACATTATTATTGAAAAAACTTTTTCCAAATTTAAAATTTACACGAGATCTATCTAATCGATTGCTATTCGCTTGAACCGAACCTCCATCAGTTCCAAATATGCTAGAACTACTATATAAGGTTGCGCCCATATCGAAGCTTAAACTCTTATCTCTGGTTATTTTATACAATAAATTAGATACGGCTTTATTTACTTCTTTGGTAAGTACCTGTGATAAACTATTGATGCCGATAGAACTGAAAGAGTAAGGATTGGTTCCTGCTGTTCCATTTGCTTCTCCTGGTGGAGCAAATGAGTTGAACACAATTAAAAATGAAACTTGCTTTAATATTTCGTTTTCATCTTTTTCAATTCTGGCAATAAATTGAGAAAATTCATTATCATTTTTTATTGGGCTGCCTTGCGGAAAATCTAATTTAAATTTAATATCTGGTTTACTCAATTCGTTTCTTAAAGAAGCAATTACATATACATTTCCCCTATATGCTTTTACTGTTCCACTGAAAGAATTTTTTCCTACCAACTCACTCATAGAAACGCGCTCAGCAGTATATTGTGCATCAATATGTAATTCTGCTTTAAATGGATCTCCGTTCCATTCTATATAATTTCCTGCATCAGGGAGTAATTCAAATGGTTTTTTTAGCAAAGATTGAAAATTAAAATCATACTTACCTCGCTCTATATTATAGCGGCCTTTGATGGTTAAAGGTTCGCTAGTTCCTGCTTTAATTCTTAATCTGCCATTACCTACAGCCTTAATGATATCCCCTGTAAGTTCATCTAATACAACATCTATGGCTACTTTATTGGTAGCGGTAATATCTAAATCTACTGAAAGATTAAAATTACTTTTAGATTTTATTTCAGTCATTTCTGTTCCATACTCTTTAAAAACAATAAAATCTGCAGCACCACTTTCTTTGCTAATAGAATTGGGTATAGTGATATGAGAACTGTCGTTAGATTCTGCAATAATGGTCATTTTGCAACCGGTTTCTGGTCCTTTAAAACTTAATGATGCTTTGCCAATTGCTTTTCCGTAAAACTGATTATTATCTACTGCTTTTGTATCTATTAATAAAAGTTTATCGGTATTCAAATCAAAATCAAAAGCCATTTCTTTGAATTGTTTTTCAAATAATTTTCCCGATACTGTTCCTATATTTTTGTATTTATCTTTTATAGCAAATTTGCCAAAATCAATGCCATCTTCTCTAAATTGAATATTGGCTGAATCTATGGTGTAATATACTTGCGTGTAGTTTACCTTCATTCCGGCATTTCGCAATTGAATATCTCCAAATAATCCTAGTGAGTTAAAATTTCCACTAATAGTAAGTTTACCTGTAGCTAGCCCGGATAATTGGGAAAATAAATCTCCAATAAATTGCTCTACAATACCTATTTGTGAATTCTGTAATTGAATAGTAGTATTAAATGCATTGCCAGTAGTGTCTTTTAGGTTATAAGAACCTGTTGCATCAAAATGATAACCTAGATTGGGCGATGTAACTTTAAAAGGGATTATGCCTGTACTATTTTTATACCCAGCCTTAATATTCAGTAATCCAATGGAGTCTTTATCTAATCTAAATTGCGTTGAATTTAAATTAACATCTGCAGTAAAATCATCATAAAAATCGCTTAACAAAATTGTTCCTGAACTGAGTCCTTCTATTCGTTGTTGTTTTAAAAAAATGGAAAGAATATCACCTAAAATGATATTTTTTAATTTAACAATTAAACTATTTTTTACGCCTGATTGCTTTACTGGCTCAATGGTAATTTCTTGAAATCCTTGTGAGAATTTTACATTCTTAGCATTGATTAGGTTTTTTCTGATTTCAATTTCACCTTCTTTTTCAATTGACCATTCTTTTTCATTTAAAACAAAAGAGGATGGTCTAAATTTTATTTTTACTCCATCTTCTAATGTTGTTACATCGGCATATAAAGATGCTTTATTATTATTGTTTGTTGTGCTGGTATTAATGGTTACTGCAGATCGGTCATTGCCCGATGTGATGTATATTTTGGTATCTGGAAGGTGAAGGCTGTCTCCAATATCAATACTATTAATGGTTGTTGCAACAGATAAATAATCGAAATCACCTTTCCCTTCTAAATTAAACCCTACTAATGAATATTTATTATAAAGCATGATTATTATCTTACCACTGGGCTTA
>JAVHPL010000068.1:0-19303 GCA_036170555.1 Sediminibacterium sp.
TTTTTCAATTACTGCGATGATTTTTTTAAGTCCGCTTTTTGTATTGATTACTATGAAAACAGTATTCAGTTCTAAGGGAGGTGCTTTTTATTCACAGCAAAGAATTGGCTATAAAGGAACACCATTTATCATTTACAAATTCCGCAGTATGTACTGTGATGCAGAAAAAGATGGGCCAGCTTTATCTAGCGATCACGATGATAGAATTACTCCATGGGGTAAAACAATGCGTAAATGGAGATTAGATGAATTACCCCAGCTTTGGAATATTCTTTTAGGAGACATGAGTTTGGTTGGCCCAAGACCAGAAAGAAAAAACTATATAGATCAGTTAATTATGAAAGCCCCAGCTTACCATCAATTGCTTCAAGTTAAGCCAGGACTTACCTCTTGGGGAATGATTCGATTTGGTTATGCTTCATCTATAGATGAAATGATCGAAAGAATGCAATACGACTTATTGTATATTGAAAAAGCATCCTTGTTACTTGATTTTAAAATTATGTTGCATACCCTTAAAATTATTATATCTGGCCAGGGAAAATAACTGTTATGAATAACCATATTGAACTCATCCCAGGAAACAATATAGATAACACTAAATGGGATAAATGTGTACAACAAGCAAACAATGGACTCATTTATAATAGCAGTAACTATTTAAATGCTATTTGCCCAAAATGGGCTGGTTATGTAGTAAATAATTATGAGGCCGTAATTGCATTGCCATACAGAACAAAATGGAATATTCCGTATTGGTATACCCCTCCATTTATGCAACAATTGGGGTTTATTGGTTCAATAAACAAGGATACCCAAAAAGAAATACTTGTACAACTGTTAAGGAAACACCCATATGGAACTTTACTGTTTAATTTTGAAAATACAGCCATAATAAATTTAATTGATGTAAAAGCCAAACCCAATTTTATACTCAATTTAAACTTGCCCTATCCAGAAATACAAAAAGGATATTCCCAAGATCTTCAACAAGATATTAGAAAAGCAGAACGCAATCATTTTGAATACACCAATTCTATCCCCATCAAAAAGGCAATTGATTTGTTTAAGCATTTTCATGCACATCATTTAAAAAAGGTAACTGAAAAAGATTACTTACAATTTTACTCTTACTGTGAGCAAGCAATACATGATAACCAGCAATGTTTTACAAGAGCGGTTCTAAATGAGCAAAAAGAAATTCTAAGTATTGCCCTACTATTAAGAGACAATAAACGCATATATAATTTAATGAACACTACTACTACAAAAGGCAGGACAATAGCATCCAATCATTTTTTATTTAATGAAATAATCAAAGAATTTTCGGAAGAACCAATTTGGCTAGACTTTGAAGGATCATCGTTACCAGGGGTACAATACTTTTACAAACAATTTGGCACAATCGAAGAAACGTATTTTACGTATCATTACAATCATCTTCCTTTCCCATTGAATTTACTACAATAAATTGCGTTTTTGTAAAATACTTTCTGCTAAAACCAAGTCTTGGGGTTGAGTAATTTTAATATTTTGATATTCTCCTTCAATTAAATAAACCTCTTGCCCAGAAGCTTCTACCACAGTAGCTTCATCTGTAAATGAATCTTGAAAAGGTTGTTGAAATGCAGGTACCAATAGTTCACTTTTAAAGGTTTGAGGGGTTTGTATCATACGAACTAAATTTCTATTCACGGGTTTACTTTTGCCGTTTTCTTCTACCCGAACACTGTCTACAGAAGCTACAGCGGGTATGGCCGATCCACGAAAATAAGCTTGCTCATAACATCTTCTAATAAGGGTTGGCGTAACTAAGCAACGCACACCATCGTGCACAAATACCATGGAGGGGGAATTAATTTTCTGTAACCCATTTTGCACAGAATAGAATCTAGTTGCCCCACCTTTTACCAAACTAGTTTGTTGGGCAATATTTAATTCATTCATTAACTTTTCTCCTTCAACTAAATGATCAGAAGGAAGCACTAATACAATATGTATATCTGCATAAGCAGTAATAAAGGCTTTTAAAGTGTACCAAAGTATTTGCTTATCATGCAAGCGCATAAATTGTTTGGGTAAATTGCCCCCCATTCTTGTTCCCAATCCTCCTGCGGTAATGATGGCATATTTTTTCATGTATTTTAACTATAAATAGCAACTAAATTTAAGCCATTATTATTTTTTACTCCACGATACATTCCTGCACTATTAAAAACAAGGGCAGCATTACCTTTTGCATCCACTCCAATCATACCTCCTTCACCTTGTATGGCAACTAATTTTTCTTTCACCACTTTATGCATCGCTTCTTGTAAGGTTAATCCCTTGTATTCCATTAAACAACTAACATCATAAGCAGCAACAGATCTGATAAACAATTCACCATGACCAGTACAACTAATTCCGCAAGTATTATTATTAGCGTATGTACCAATACCTATAATTGGGCTATCTCCAATTCTTCCATATTTTTTATTAGTCATTCCTCCAGTAGAAGTAGCAGCAGCAATATTTCCATTCATATCACAAGCAACAGCACCAACTGTTCCAAATTTTTTATCCCGCATTAATTCTTCTAATTGATGATTGGTATGGTCTAATGAATAATTATCTGAGTCTCTGATGGCTTTCCATTGATCATACCTAAATTGAGAAAAAAAATACTCATCTGGTTCTAATTTTACGCCTTGCTTGATAGCAAAATCATTGGCACCTTTTCCACTTAAAAAAACGTGATTGCTATTAAGCATTACTTCAGCAGCCAATTCAATAGGATTTCGCACATTCCTTACTCCAGCCACAGCGCCTGCTTGTAAATTACTTCCATCCATAATGGCAGCGTCCATTTCCTGCACTCCTTTTTTGGTAAAAACAGCACCTCTACCTGCATTAAATAATACATTATCTTCTAAAATTACCAATGCCGCTTTAACTGCATTAACAGCAGTTCCACCTTGTTCTAATACGGCATAACTAACATCTAAAGCTTGCTGAAGGCCAATTGAATAAGCCTGCTCTAATTCAGCAGTCATATCTTCTTTTAAAATAGTTCCTGCCCCACCATGTATGGCTATTGTAAAATTGTTCATCTTAAATGATTTGTACACGAATGTAGAAATTTAGTACACAAAAAATTTCTAATAAATTAACCCATTCCTTAGAAAGCTTTAAACAGAACTGCTTAATTGTTAAAATGCCATGAATCCTTGCATCTTCAATAATCAATGCAAAATAAAATGAATAAACTTATTATTTCAATGCATCTCACATTAATATTACTGATCACTTAGTAAATATGTACATTCTGCTAAAAGCTTTGCTTTATTAATGGCAGCAGTTCCCACTTCCTCACAAACCAATCCTCCAGCAATATTAGCCATTTCAGCAGCTAAGCGCATATTCTTTGTAACCGAATATACCAAGGAAGCTACGGCAATTACCGTATCACCAGCACCACTTACATCGGCTATGTTTCTAATATGTGTAGGAATAATAACCGATTCGCTTCCTTCTTTAAAATAAACCCCTTTTTCGGATAAAGTGATCAAAGAAATTTGATGATGTAAATTATTTACAAGTGTATGATGAATTTCATTTAGCGAGTTTACATTAACTTGATCAATTAATAAATTGAGTCCTTCTTTTACTTCTTTTAAGTTGGGCTTAAAAAGGGTTACCCCTTTATAACTAAGAAAATTTTTACGCTTTGGATCTACCGCAGTAATAATCTGTAGATTATTACAAATAAGAATGATAGCCTCTATTGCTTTTTGAGTTAGTACCCCTTTATTGTAATCTTCAAAGATGACTATTTGGGGTTGATGATGATGTATATAATTTGTTACCGCATGAATAAACTCATTTTCTAATACAATATCCAAATCGGAATTATCTTCTGCATCAAGCCGCATCATTTGTTGGTTTCGCCCCATGATACGTACCTTATTGGTAGTAATCCTTTTTGCAGAACGAATCATAGCTGAAGTATCAATATTACTATGTTCCATCAGGGCCTTTAATTGATCACCGTCACTGTCTGTGCCAATGACCGAAATGATGGAGGTACTTGCACCCATTGATGCTATATTTAAGGCAACATTCGCAGCTCCGCCAACCCTTAATTCTTTTCGTTTTAAAGCAACAACTGGCACAGGAGCTTCGGGAGAAATTCTATCTACACTGCCCCACCAATAGGTATCTAGCATCACATCACCCACAATTAATACTTTCGTATTATTGAAATCAGTGAATAATTGATCAAAATTCATTCCTTATTTTTTTGAAGTACGAACAGCAATAAAATACAAAGGTATACCCAAGAGTGTTATGATTAATCCTGGCCAAGTGAATTCGGGCTTATATATAATCAAAAGCACACAAAAAGAAATACCCATCAACATATAAATAGCTGGCAAAATAGGATACCCAATTGCTTTGTATGGTCGTTCTGCATTTGGGCGTTGCTTTCTTAGAATAAAAATTCCTGCAATGGTCAGTACATAAAAAATGACTACGATAAAAGAAACCATATCTAATAAATCACCATACCGTCCACTTAAACACAATAGAGATGCAACAATACATTGAGCCCAAAGTGCCCAGGCTGGCACGGCATTTTTGTTTAGTATCCCTGCTTTCTTAAAGAATAATCCATCTTGTGCCATGGTATAATAAACTCTCGCTCCAGCAAGTATTAATCCATTATTGCAACCAAAAGTAGATATCATAATCATGGCAGCAATAATAAAAGTTCCGCTACTACCAAATATAGCATTGGCAGCCGTTACAGCCACTCTATCTGAAGCTGCAAAAGCAATATCATGAATAGGTAAAACACTCAAATACATCAGGTTTGCGGCAACATAAATACAAGTAACTATTAATGTTCCTAAGAACAAACTCAACCCTATATTTTTTTGCGGATTTTTAATTTCCCCAGCAATAAACGTAACATTATTCCAAGCATCACTACTAAAAATAGAGCCAACCATGGAAGCAGCAATGGCTCCCAAAACGCCAGCACCCAATATTGGCGCTATCAATGTAGTAGATAGTCCATCTCCCCCATTCGATTTAACCATCGATTTCATAGTCCATGCATCAGACCAGTTTGCATTCCATATTTCAGATTTGGCTGCTAACAAAAAGCCAAACACAATTAATCCAAATAAAGAGAGCAATTTGGTAACAGTAAAAATAGTTTGTATAAGCTTACCTCCTCTAACACCCTTGGTATTTATATACGTTAACAATACAATGATAAATATAGAAACAAACTGTGCAGGATAAATTTTAAAAGGTCCAATCAGAAAAAGTATATCCGAAGGATTCATTTCTAACACTGGGAAAAAATATGCTGCAAACTTACAGAATGCTACCCCTACTGCTGCAATTGTTCCTGTTTGAATAACCGCAAAAAAACTCCAGCCATATAAAAATCCAGTTAATGGATTATAGGATTCTTTGAGGTAAACATATTGACCTCCTGCTTTAGGAAACATAGCACTTAATTCGCCATAACTTAAAGCGGCTGTGAGAGTCATAAAACCCGTAAGTAGCCAAACTGCAATCAACCAGCCTGCACTCCCTACATTTCGGGTAATATCTGCACTTACAATAAATATTCCAGAGCCAATCATACTTCCTGCAACAATCATTGTTGCATCTAAAAGGCCCAGTGTTGGTTTAAAAGTATTGGTATCTGCCATAAAAAATTCCCGCCTTTTTAAGAGCGGGAATGAAGATAATAAATATGGTTGATGATTTAAGGCTTCTTAATAGGATACAATTTATTTAAGCCATTTACCACATCATTGGTAATATTGTATGTACTGTCTTTTAAGTACATAAATTCAGGTGCACTAGAGAAAATAAATGCATACCCCTTGTCTTTATTGTATTCTTTTAAATAATCTTCAATTTTCTTCTTAACATCTTGCAGTTTTTTAAAACTTTCATCCTGCATTTCCTGAGACATCATTTGCTCCTTACCTTGATAAGTACGTTGCATTTGTTCTAATTCTTGTTGTCTATTGGCCAATTCGGCTTGAGACAAACTTTGAGCAGCACGTTGTAATTCTTGATACCGATTGGTAAAAGTAGTTTTCAAATCATTTAACTGCCTACTATTCACCTGATCTTTTGCTTGAAGGGCATTTCTGATTTCTTTAAAATACTCAAAATGATTTTGAATAGAATCTGATTCAAAATAGGCAATTCTAAAACTTCCAATAGGTGCAGATTTGGAACTAGCAGTTGCAGTGAAGTTATTTTTCTTTTCGGCAAATTGAAAATAAAATAAAACCACAATCGCTACTGCCAATACGCCATTAAACACTAAAGAAATATTTTTCATACTATAACAATTTGGGATAAAGCTTTATTAGAAAAAAAAGTAGGAAGCAAATGCCTCCTACTTTAATTTTATAGAAATAATTGATTACTCTTCCTCATCAAAGCTCATGGCTTCTCTGGTAGTAGCCAATACCTCGTATTCTTCTTTACTTCCTACAATCATATTTTCAAACTCTTTTTGTCCGGAACCAGCAGGAATTAAATGACCAGTAATTACGTTTTCTTTCAGTCCTAGCATTGCATCGGTTTTACCCTGAATAGCAGCCTGACTTAATACTTTGGTAGTTTCTTGGAATGAAGCAGCTGAAATCCAGCTTTGAACACCCAAAGAAGCTTTGGTAATACCTAAAAGCACTGGAGTAGCAGTTGCTGGTTTTGCATCTCTAACTTCAACTAACTGTTTATCACTTCTACGGAGAATAGAATTTTCTTCTCTGAACTCACGTACAGTAATAATTTGACCAGCTTTCATTTTAGTGCTTTCACCAGCATTCGTAACTACTTTCTTATCGTAGATTCTGTCGTTTTCTTCAATAAAATCAAAGCGATCTTCCAAATCTTCTTCTAAGAATTTAGTATCTCCAGCATCTACAATTTCTACTTTCTTCATCATTTGACGAACAATTACTTCAACGTGTTTATCATTAATCTTTACGCCTTGTAATCGGTATACTTCCTGAATTTCATTTACTACATATTCTTGAACAGCAAAAGGTCCTTTGATTGTGAGAATATCGGCTGGTGCAATTTGCCCGTCTGACATAGGTGTACCAGCTTTTACAAAATCGCCATCTTGTACAAGAATTTGACGAGTTAAAGGAACTAGATATTTTTTCACCATACCATCCCTAGACTCTACGATAATTTCCCGATTACCACGTTTTACGTTACCGAATGATACAACACCATCAATTTCACAAACAATGGCAGGGTTACCTGGGTTACGAGCTTCGAACAATTCTGTTACACGAGGAAGACCTCCAGTGATATCTCTTAATTTGCCCAGAACACGCGGAATTTTCACCAATACCTGACCAGCTTTCACTTCATCGCCTTCTTCTACACCAATATGAGATCCAACTGGCAAATTGTATTGCTTAATATCTTTCCCTTCAACAATAATGGTAGGAATTTTTGTTTTATCTTTTGTTTCAATAACTACTTTTTCACGGTGACCAGTTTGTTCGTCTGCTTCATCACGATAGGTAATACCATCTAAGATATTTTCGAATTTAATAACCCCATTCGTTTCAGCAACCACTACATTGTTAAACGGATCCCATGTACATATAACTTCCCCTTTTTTAACCTGTACACCATCTTTCACATTTAAGGTAGCACCATAAGGAACGTTATTCGTAATCATTAAACGATCGTTCTTCACGTCCATAATTCTTACCTCACCAGTTCTACCAATTACCAGTTTCGATTTTGCTCCGTCATTGTTAACTACATCTACCGTTCTTAAACCATCAAACTGAATAGTACCATCAAATTTTGCATTTAAGGTAGATTCAATATTTGATGAGCCGGCAACACCACCCACGTGGAATGTACGCAATGTTAACTGTGTACCTGGTTCACCAATAGATTGAGCAGCAATGATACCAACAGCATCTCCTCTTTGTGCTAAATAACCAGTAGCCAAGTTTTTGCCATAGCATTTTACACAAACACCACGCTTGCTTTCGCATGTAAGTACAGATCTTATTTCTACGGTTTCAATACCTACTTCTTCTATGTATTTGGCTACATCAGAAGAAATTTCTTCCCCAGCTAGTATAATTAACTCCTCTGTAACAGGGTGATAAATATTATGTAATGAAGTACGTCCTTCAATTCTATCTGCTAATTGTTCAATAATGTCTTCATTGTCTTTTAAAGCAGTAGTAGCATTGCCACGAAGTGTACCACAGTCTTCTTCAGAAATAACTACATCCTGAGAAACGTCCACTAACCTACGTGTTAAATAACCAGCATCTGCCGTTTTCAAAGCTGTATCCGCAAGACCTTTACGAGCACCGTGTGTAGAAATAAAGTAATCTAATACATTCAATCCGCCTTTAAAGTTAGAAAGAATAGGGTTTTCAATTACTTCAGATCCAGAACTACCACTTTTACGAGGCTTAGCCATTAATCCACGAATACCAACCAACTGTTTAACCTGTGTTTTACTACCACGAGCACCAGAATCCAACATCATAAATACTGAGTTGAACCCTTGTTTATCAATGGTCATTTCACGAATCAACGACTCGGTGATTTTCATATCCACTCTACCCCAAATATCAATAACTGCATTATAACGCTCGTTATTGGTAATCAATCCCATATTATAGTTTTCCCAAACTTCGTCTACTTCAGATTTAGCATTATCTAACAATTCGTCTCTAATTTCTGGAACAATCAAGTCATTCACACTAAATGATAATCCACCTCGGAACGCCATACGGAATCCGAGTGTTTTAATATCATCCAAAAATTTAGCTGTTTTAGGAACATCGGTAATTTTAATAATATCGCCAATGATTTCTCTTAAACTTTTCTTAGTTAATAAAGCATTAATGAAACCAACTTCAACAGGAACTTGTTGGTTAAACATAACACGTCCAACGGTTGTTTCAATAATTTTATTAACCAATACGCCTTTTTCTCGAACATTCGTTTTCACTTTAATATGCGCATGAAGATCTACCACATTTTCGTTGTAGGCAATCATCACTTCGTCCATATTATAAAAAGTCATGCCTTCACCCTTAATCTTTTCAGTTTCGGTATTTCGCTTACCCTTTGTAATATAATACAAGCCCAATACCATGTCCTGAGAAGGAAGGGTAATTGGTGTACCATTTTGCGGGTTCAGGATATTGTGAGATGAAAGCATTAATAATTGTGCTTCCAAAACAGCAGCATTACTTAGCGGTACGTGAACCGCCATTTGGTCACCATCAAAGTCGGCGTTGAACGAAGAAGTTACCAATGGGTGTAACTGAATGGCTTTACCTTCTACCAACTTAGGCTGGAATGCTTGAATAGACAAGCGGTGAAGTGTAGGAGCTCGGTTTAGCATGATTGGGTGACCCTTTAAAATATTCTCAAGAATATCCCAAATCACGGCCTCTTTACGATCTACCAATTTCTTAGCAGATTTAACCGTTTTTACTATTCCTCTTTCAATTAATTTTCTAATAATAAATGGCTTGAACAATTCTGCAGCCATATCTTTTGGTAAACCACATTCATGAATTTTTAAATCTGGACCAACCACAATTACAGAACGACCAGAATAATCCACACGTTTACCCAATAAGTTTTGACGGAAACGTCCTTGCTTACCTTTTAATACATCAGATAATGATTTCAACGCACGACCACCTTCTGCTTTTACCGCATTAGATTTACGAGAGTTATCGAATAAAGAGTCAATAGCTTCTTGCAACATTCTCTTCTCATTACGTAAAATTACTTCGGGTGCTTTAATCTCTAACAAACGCTTTAAACGGTTGTTACGAATAATTACACGACGGTATAAATCATTTAAATCTGAAGAAGCAAAACGACCACCATCCAATGGAACCAATGGACGCAATTCTGGTGGTATAACTGGAATATATTGCATGACCATCCACTCTGGGCGGTTGGTAATTCTAGTGCTTGCATCTCGGAAAGATTCTACAACACTCAACCTCTTTAAAGCATCTGCTTTACGTTGTTGAGAAGTTTCGGTTGCGGCAGCATTACGTAAAGAGAAACTGAGTTCATCTAAATCAATTCTCTCTAATAAACCGTGCACAGCCTCAGCACCCATCTTTGCAATGAATTTGTTAGGGTCTTCATCTGGTAAAAACTGATTGTCTTTAGGGATATTATCTAAAATATCTAGGTATTCTTCTTCTGTTAAAAGATCACCCATTACAAGGTTCTCTTTAATACCACCTTGCAACACTACATAGCGCTCGTAATAAACAATTGTTTCCAATTTTTTAGAACTCATTCCTAAGAGATATCCAATTTTATTGGGTAAGCTCTTGAAGTACCAAATATGAACAACAGGTACTACCAGTTTAATATGTCCCATGCGTTCGCGGCGTACTTTCTTTTCAGTAACTTCTACACCGCATCGGTCGCACACAATTCCTTTATAACGAATACGCTTATATTTACCACAAGCACATTCATAATCTTTAACAGGCCCGAAAATTCTTTCGCAGAATAATCCATCACGCTCTGGTTTGTAAGTGCGGTAATTGATGGTTTCAGGTTTTAATACTTCTCCAAAACTTCTTTCTAAAATACTATCGGGCGATGCCAAACTAATAGTGATTTGTGAAAAAGTAGGTCGTTGTTTGTTTTCTCTTTTGATTGCCATATCGCTGTTGAGAATTTGAATTGTTTTTGTTAATCGAACTTAAGATCAAGACCCAAGCCTCGCAGCTCATGTACCAGTACATTAAATGATTCAGGCACACCAGCTTTAGGAATATTTTCACCTTTCACGATGGCTTCATAGGTCTTTGCACGTCCTATAATATCATCTGATTTCAAGGTTAATAATTCTTGCAAAATATTTGCTGCACCGTACGCTTCCAATGCCCACACTTCCATTTCACCAAAACGTTGTCCACCAAATTGTGCCTTTCCACCTAATGGCTGCTGAGTAATTAAGCTGTACGGTCCTATGGAACGTGCGTGCATCTTATCATCCACCATATGGTGTAATTTGATCATATAAATAACTCCTACTGTTGCTTTCTGATGAAAACGTTCTCCTGTTTCACCATCATACAAGTAAGTATGACCATTTCTAGGTATACCAGCATCTATACAGTACTGCTCTATTTGATCTGTTGAAGCCCCATCAAAAATTGGGGTAGCAAAACGAACACCTAAACGTTTACCTGTCCAACCTAAAATGGTTTCATAAATTTGACCAAGATTCATACGAGAAGGTACCCCTAATGGATTCAACACAATATCAACTGGTGTTCCATCTTCCATAAATGGCATGTCTTCTGCACGTACAATTTTAGCTACAATACCTTTGTTACCATGACGGCCCGCCATTTTATCTCCCACTTTCAACTTACGCTTAACTGCTAAGTAAACTTTCGCCAATTTCAATACACCTGCAGGCAATTCATCTCCAATAGAGATATTGAATTTTTCACGTTTGTATCTTCCTAGCTCTTCGTTAAACTTAATACTATAATTGTGTAATAAAATGTTGATTTGACCATCTGTTTTGGTATCGCTGGTCCAACCCAATGGATTCACGTTCTGATAGTCAATAGTAGCTAAATTCTTTTGATTAAACTTAGCTCCTTTTCCTATGAGCATTTCACCAAAGTTGTTGCTAACACCTGCAGACGTTTTGTCTTTTAAAAGAGTTTGTAACTTGTCCAGTAACAATTCTTTTATAGATTCTACATTTTGCTGATGTACTTTTTCTACTTTTTCTAACAATGCTTTTTCACGAATCTTACCATTCTTATCTTTCTTGGCACGTTGGAATAATTTTTTATCTATCACCACCCCTTCTGTACCATTCGGTGCTTTAAGAGAAGCATCTTTTGCATCACCCGCTTTGTCTCCAAAAATGGCACGCAACAATTTCTCTTCTGGAGTAGGATCGGATTCCCCTTTAGGAGTAATCTTACCAATTAAAATATCTCCTTCTTTAATAGTGGCACCTATTCTGATGATACCATTTTCATCTAAGTCTTTTGTAGCTTCTTCAGAAACGTTTGGTATATCTGGCGTAAGTTCTTCCTCACCTAATTTGGTATCACGAACTTCCAGTTCGTATTCATCAATATGTACAGAAGTAAATAAATCTTCTCTTACTACTTTTTCACTAATAACAATTGCATCTTCAAAGTTATAACCCTTCCAAGGCATGAAAGCTACTTGCAGATTACGACCTAAAGCCAATTCACCATCTTTAGTTGCATATCCTTCTGTTAAAAAATCTCCTTTTTTAACAACTTGCCCTTTTTTAACTGCAGGGTTCAAATTAATACAGGTTGCTTGGTTTGTTTTAATGAACTTAGTTAATTTATAAACTTGTAAATCATCATTAAAACTTACCAAACGATCTAAATCATTTCTATCGTAACGAACATGTATTTCATTTGCATCTACAAACTCTACAACGCCATTACCATCCGCATGAATTTGAATACGAGCATCACGAGCAGCCTTACCTTCTAATCCAGTACCAACAATGGGTACTTCAGGAACAATCAAAGGAACAGCCTGGCGTTGCATATTCGATCCCATCAATGCACGGTTAGCATCATCATGCTCTAAGAAAGGAATTAATGAGGCACTCAAACCAACAATTTGGTTAGGAGCAACGTCCATATATTCTACTTCTTCTTTATCTAGAATAGGGAAATCACCAGTTTGACGAGACACTACTTTATCCTCTGCGAATTCTCCCTTTTCATTTAAAGGAGCATTACTTTGGGCAATTTTAGCAGAGTCTTCTTCTTCTGCACTTAAGAAAGTTAATACCTTCTTATTTACTACGCCATTTTCTACTTTATGGTAAGGAGTTTCAATGAATCCCATATCATTAATAGCCGCGTGTACACATAAGGTAGAAATCAATCCAATGTTTGGACCTTCAGGAGTTTCAATAGTACATAAACGACCGTAGTGAGAATAGTGAACGTCACGAACCTCAAAACCTGCACGCTCTCTACTTAAACCTCCTGGTCCTAGTGCGGAGATACGACGCTTATGCGTAATCTCACTCAAAGGATTGGTTTGATCTAAGAATTGAGACAATTGAGAGGTACCAAAGAATGAATTGATTACAGAACTCAACGTTCTTGCGTTAATCAAATCTACCGGAGTAAATACCTCATTGTCACGAACGTTCATACGCTCTCTAATGGTACGGGCCATACGAGCCAACCCTACTCCAAACTGTGCATACAATTGCTCTCCCACAGTACGAACTCTACGATTGCTTAAGTGATCTATATCATCAATCTCGGCTTTCGCATTGGTTAAACGAACTAGGTATTTGATGATTTCAATAATATCTTGTTTGGTTAATACCTTTTTAGTTAAAGGATATTCCAAGCCCAATTTTCTATTGATTTTATAACGACCAACTTCACCTAAATCATATCGTTTATCACTAAAGAATAATTTATCTATAATACCACGAGCCGTTTCATTATCAGGGGCATCAGCTCCACGCAATTGGCGATAGATATGCTGAACCGCTTCTAATTCACTGTTAGAGGTATCTTTATTTAAGGTATTGTAGATAATGGCATAATCACCTCCCACATCTTCTTTTTGAATAAATACACTCTTCACTTCCATTTCTATAATGGTAGCAATGGCTTCTTCATCCAAAACAGTATCGCGTTCCATCACAATTTCGTTACGCTCAATACTCACAACTTCGCCAGTATCTTCATCCACAAAATCTTCTACCCAGGTTCTTAAAACACGTGCAGCCAATTTTCTTCCAACTTGGTTAGCCAATGATTTTTTATCAGCCTTCACTTCATCAGCCATTCCAAATAATTCTAGAATGTCTTTATCTGTTTCAAAACCAATTGAACGCAACAAAGTGGTTACCGGGAATTTCTTCTTACGGTCTATATACGCATACATCACGTTGTTGATATCGGTTGCAAATTCCATCCACGCTCCTTTGAAAGGAATTACTCGCGCGGAATAAATTTTTGTTCCGTTAGGGTGAACAGACTGCCCGAAGAATACGCCGGGAGAACGATGCAACTGGGATACAACTACCCGCTCAGCGCCATTAACCACGAAAGTACCACGAGGGGTCATATAAGGAATATTTCCTAAGAAAACATCCTGTACGATGGTTTGAAAATCCACGTGTTCTTCATCGTTACAACTCAAACGCAGTTTAGCTTTTAAAGGCACAGCGTAAGTTAATCCACGTTCCATACACTCATCAATAGTGTATCTTGGGGGATCGATGAAATAGTCTAAGAATTCCAAAACAAAGATGTTCCGCGTGTCTGTAATAGGAAAATTTTCCTTAAACACACGAAACAGCCCTTCCACATTACGTTTATCGGGCGTAGTTTCTAACTGAAAAAACTCTCTAAAGGATTCTAACTGGATGTCGAGTAGGTCTGGGGCATCAGCCAAATGTTTAGTTTTACCGAAGCCGACCCTGTTGTTCAATGTTGTAGTAGACATATATATGTAAAACCGGTTTATGTACAAAATGTTTGGGGAGAACTTACAGGTTCTCAACGCATTGAAAATGAATTACTTGTTAAAAACAAATCTGTAACAAGTTACCCCTATATGCTAGCTAGCCCAAAATAAAGGATGGCAAAGGTAAGGAATGGTCAGAAACCGCAAAAACAAATTTTACGCCAAACTACTATTTGGGGATAACTAATTTACCAAATGATGGCCCGATCAGTGGGATTGCGCCATAATTTGCTTTTGGGGGTTATCTTAAAGGTAGAATAGAAGGGCTCAAAATTAGATAAAGGCCCGTTTACACGGAATTCTTCGGGTGAGTGAGGGTCTATTGTGATGCCCGTTCTAACATTTTCAGGGCGATTGACCATTCTCCAAACCTGTGCAAAGCCTAGAAAAAAACGTTGATCGGCCGTTAATCCATCTATACGTTCGGTACTTTGACCTTGTTTGGTTAATTTAAATGCATCCCATGCAATGGTCAATCCGCCAATATCGGCTAAGTTTTCGCCCAGGGTTAATTCACCATTAACATGTAAGCTATCGAGGATTACAAATCCGTTGTATTGATTCACTACCCCTTTGGTCTTTTCAGTAAATTTCTTGCCATCGGTTGCGGTCCACCAATTGGTTAAATTACCCTTTGCATCATATTGACGACCCTGATCATCAAATCCGTGAGTAATTTCATGGCCTATCACCATACCAATTCCACCGTAATTAATAGCATCGTCCGCACTTAAATTAAAGTATGGCGATTGAAGTATACCTGCCGGGAATACAATTTCATTAATAGTAGGATTATAATACGCATTCACAGTAGGCGCTGTCATCCCCCATTCTGTTCTATCTACTTCTTTACCAATTTTTGCTAGGGATTCTTTATTATCATGCTTGGCAATATTTTTTAAGTTCCCAAAAAAATCATCCCTAGCAATGGTAACATCATCATAATTTTTCCATTTATCTGGGTAACCAATTTTTTTGATGATGGCTTTTAACTTTTCTTGTGCGCGTTGCTTTGTGGTATCACTCATCCAATCTAGTTTGGCAATTCTATTGCCAAATGCCTTTATTAAATTATTTACCAATTCATCCATTCTTTCTTTTGCTTCTGGAGGAAAATATTTTTTTACATACACTTGACCCAGTAAATCTTTCAAACTATTATCAGTTCTAGAAACCATTGTTTTCCATCTTTCAGGCTGCACTTTAACGCCAGAGAAAATTGAATTAAATGCAAATCGTTCTTCTCTAAAAGCTTTATTAAGCAATCCTGATTTATCGGAGATATAGTCGAACTTAAATTTGTCTTTCCAAACCTGTATAGGCTGTGTAGATAATAGCCCACTTAAAGCAGCGTAATACTTAGGCTGTGCAATATTTACACTATCCACTTTAATGCCAAGCTTATTCATCAATGAAGCCCAACCAATATTGGGAGCCAATTTATCCAATGCGCTCAACGCTATTTTATTGTAGTTCTTTACAGGGTCTCTTTGTTCAACCGGACTAAGATGAGATTGCGCTATTAGTGTTTCAATAGATAAAACATTGGTAGCGCTTTTTGCAGCATCAGCAGCAGTTGCACCAGTCATTTCAAAATATTTTGCAGCATGTGCAACTAATTTATTGCGTTGACCAACTGTGATAGAATCTGTTTTGGTATAGTAATCTTTTTCGGGAAGAGTAAGGCCTGTTTGTACAAAAATCAAGATATTTTTTGCACTGTTGCGTTCATCTGATGCAACATAAAAACCCAATAATTCATCTATTTCACCATCAGCACTGCTTTGGGCAATCAAGTTCATCAATTCGCCATAATTCTTTACTGCATCAATTTTTGCAAGCATCGGCTTTATGGGCTCAAAGCCTTTTTTCTCTAAAGTGAGGGTATCCATGCCACTTGCATAAAAGTCACCTACTTTTTGAGCAGCACTTCCTTTTGAATGATCCTGCTTGGCAGCAGTTTCATCTAATATGGTTCTTAATTTTTGAAGGTTATCGTTGTACAGTGTAAAGTAGCCCCCCCATCCGCTTTGATCATCTGGAATTTTGGCATTTTTTATCCAAGATCCATTGGCATATAAAAAAAAGTTGTCGCCAGGATTAACCGTGGTATCCATCCCTGTTTTATCAAAATAAGTTTCGTTACTGGCATTGTTTTTACAGGCTGTAAACAGCAAAAAAAGCACAGATACAATAATGATATTTTTTTTCATATAGTTCGTTTGGGATGTACAAGTTACGGTTTATAATTGCTTGGCAAAACCGTTCATCAACAATCTTTATCAACAATCTTTATCAATAATCGTTATCAATAAAAAAGCCGTTCCAATTTTTTGGAACGGCTTAACTATATAGAAGTGTAGTAAATTATTTTACTTCTACTTCAGCACCTGCTTCTTTTAATTTAGCAGCAACATCATCAGCTTCAGCTTTAGATACTCCTTCTTTGATTGCTTTTGGAGCACCATCCACTAAATCTTTAGCTTCTTTTAAACCAAGTCCTGTTAATTCTTTAACAATTTTAACAACACCTAATTTGCTAGGACCACCGCTGATAAGAACAACATCAAATGCTGTTTTCTCTTCAACAGCAGCAGCACCGCCATCTCCGGCACCTGCGCTTACTACAACTGCAGCAGCAGCGGGTTCAATACCGTAGTCTGCTTTTAAAACGTCTGCCAATTCTTGAACTTCTTTTACTGTTAAGCCTACTAATGTTTCAGCTAATGCTTTTACGTCTGCCATTTTTTTACATTTTAACCGCTTTCAAAGCTATTGCTCCAGCGGATGGTTATAAATTATTGCCACATTTTTACCTCAGGGGCGTTGGGAATTTGAATGTTCTTTGCTTATTCAGCAGTTGCACCAGCAGCTTGCTTCTCATGATGATGCAATAAACCAGCCAATACACGTTTAGCAGGAGATTGCAACAATCCAATCACTTCACCAATCAATTCGTTTTTGGTTTTGATTTGAGTAAGCGCTTTTAGGTTAGTGTCTCCAGAATAAATATCTCCATTAATAAATGCAGCTTTTAAAACGGGTTTTTCATTATTGCTTTTTTTGCGAAAAGCACTAATAATCAATGCTGGTTCTTTTGGATTTTCAGAAAACATGAGGGCGGTAACATTGTGCAGAGAATCAAAAACACCTGCATATTTTTCAGCATCTAATGATTCCAATGCTTTCCGAATCAAGGTGTTTTTAGCAACTTTCATTTCAACATGCTTATCAAAGCAAGTTCTGCGCAAAATTGATACTTGCTCTACAGAAAGAGCTTCAGTATCGGTGATATAGAAATTGTTGTACTGTGAGAACTTCTCTTTCAGTACTTCAATCACTTCATTTTTTTGATCTTTGGTCATAACTAATTTTTTTTAAAACCCGGGTCATTTCATTTCGCTTACGCGTTTTGATCACCAGGATTAGTTCATTAATGTTTTAGTGTCTAAGGTAATTCCAGGACTCATAGTACTTGCCATACTAGCGCCTTTTAAATAGATCCCTTTGGCGGAAGATGGTTTAAGTTTAATGATAGCATTGATTAACTCTGTGCTATTCTCTGCAATTTTTTCGGGAGAGAAAGAGATACGACCTACAGAAGCATGAACGATACCTGCTTTATCTACTTTAAACGCAATTTTACCACCCTTAACCTCATTTACGGCAGCCGCAACATCATTCGTTACAGTACCCGTTTTAGGATTCGGCATCAGGTTTCGTGGTCCTAGAACTTTACCTAGTTTACCAATTTTAGGCATTACAGATGGAGTTGCAATAATAACATCTACATCTACCCAACCACTTTCAATTTTGGCAATAAACTCATCAAGACCTACATAATCAGCACCTGCTTCATTTGCAGCGGCTTCTTTATCGGGGGTACAAAGTACCAATACTTTTTTTGTTCTACCAGTACCATGCGGTAATGATACCGTTCCGCGTACCTGCTGATCGGCTTTTTTAGGGTCTACCCCTAAACGAATATGCAAATCTACAGAGCTATCGAATTTGGTACAGTTAATTTCTTTTACTAAAGTAGAAGCCTCTTTAAGGGAATAAACTTTTGACTTATCCACCTTAGTAACTGCTACTTTTCTTTTTTTAGTAAGTGACATTTTTCTTTAGTTAATATGGTGAATAATTAGTTTTCCCAAGGGGCTTTACCATCTACAGTTAAACCCATACTGCGAGCAGTACCAGCTACCATACTCATGGCACTGTTTAATGTAAATGCATTTAAATCAGACATCTTGTCTTTGGCAATTGCCTCCACTTGATCCCAACTTACTTTACCTACTTTAACACGGTTACTTTCTTTTGACCCTTTTTGAATTTTGGCTGCTTCCATCAATTGTACAGCAGCGGGTGCTGTTTTAATGATAAAGTCGAAAGACTTATCGGAATAAACTGTAATTAAAACAGGAACAACTTTTCCCATTTTATCTTGAGTTCTAGCATTAAACTGCTTGCAGAACTCCATAATGTTAACACCCTTAGAACCGAGTGCAGGACCTACTGGAGGCGCAGGATTGGCTTGACCACCTTTTACCTGCAGCTTCACAAAGCCTGAGATTTCTTTTGCCATTTTATTTGATTTAATTGGTTATAGCGTTCCTATTTTATAGGAACTCCCAAATTCAATCGTCCTTTCGAAAAAGAACTTTTGGGGCGGCAAAGGTATGTAAAGAATTGATAATTCTTCTTTTAAAGCAAAGAATTT
>JAVHPL010000069.1:0-52973 GCA_036170555.1 Sediminibacterium sp.
TGTAAAAAATGATTCTGTATTTTTTTTGAATGGTTGGATTCTTTTATATGCAAGTCCTAGTTGGCAAATTATTAATGCATCTATCTCAGCCAATAAATTACATCTAACACAAAAAAATAACAGTGGAGATGCTAGAGTGATCATTTTATTGACTAATGGGAATATAGAACAAACAATCAGCCAGCCTGGTATTATATCTTTTCCCAAATGGGCTATTACAAGTAAGGGGGCCATTTGGGTAGCGGATCAATATGGTGGACTTTCTAAATTTTTTAATGGAGTGGAGCAATTTATTCCCAACGGACCAACCGGAATTGCCAGTGGAGAAATAGTTTTTAGTGAAACCACACTAATAGTTGCTTCAGGTTCTATTAACAACGCATGGAACTATTTATACAACCGAGATGGAATTTCAACATTCACAGAAGGCAATTGGACTAGTAAGGGGGCATTTAATACTCCGTTGTTAGATACGGTATTAGATTTTATTACATTGGCAGTAGACCCTAAAGATCAGAGTGTATGGGCAGGAAGTTATGGGGGCGGCTTAGTTCAATTTAGTAAAACAGGTACTACTATTTTTAAACAAGGTAATAGCACTTTAAAAGCAACTATTGGAGACCCTAATAGTTTTAGAGTAAGTGGGCTTGCATTTGATCATCAACAAAATTTATGGGTTAGCAACTATGGATCAGCAACACCTATTAACTTAAAGAAACCAGATGGTTCGTGGAAAAGCTTTAGTATACCATTCCCTTTAGTTGAAAACGCAACTGCCCAACTCATTGCGGATGATTTTAACCAAATTTGGATTGTTTCTCCAAAAAATAATGGACTAATATGTTATCAATTTGGAGAAAATATAGATAACATCAATGATGATCGTTGGAAATTATTTAAACAAGGAACTGGAAATGGAAATCTTCCTAGCAATAATGTTTTGAGTATTGCAAAAGATAAAATGGGAAGTATTTGGGTAGGAACTGATGATGGTATTGGAATTATCAACTGTAATAATAATCTATTTGGGGTTGGAGGTTGTGACGCTACTTTACCAATAATTCAAGAAGATCAATTTGCAGGCTATCTATTTAAAGGGCAACAGGTTCAATGTATTGCCATTGATGGTGCTAATAGAAAATGGATTGGTACACAAAAAGGTGCCTGGCTTATTAGTGCAGACGGGAAAAAACAGATTCAGCATTTTACGGCATCCAATAGCCCCCTTTTAAATGATGATGTAAAAAAAATTGGTATCAACCCTATTACTGGCGAAGTATTCTTTGCTACATTTAGTGGAATATGCAGCTATAGAAGTACAGCTACAACAGCATCAGAAAATATTGAAAATATATTAGTATTTCCCAATCCAGTACCACCTAATTTCAATGGAACAATTGCGATAAAAGGTTTAGTAGATAATGCTGTTGTTAAAATTACTGAGCTGAATGGCAGATTGGTTTTTCAAACAAGAAGTTTGGGAGGCCAAGCAATTTGGAATGGCCTAGATTATACAGGAAAAAAGATTGCAACAGGATTATATTTAGTAATTGTTAGAGATGATACTGGAGCAGAAAAAATAGTAACCAAAATTATAATTACCAGCGGTAGATGAATCAACTCATGAAGAATATTTTCTCTTTTTACTTTGGCTTTGCATAAGGAAGCCGTGTAATCAATTTGGTATTTGCATATCCATCCAATCCGATGGATACAACTGACCCCGCTTCAACTAAGTTTAAAAAACCGTCTGCTCCTATGATTTGCTCATTTAAAAAAACAGATTGCAATGTCCCAATTACAAAGAATGTATGATTGTGTTTAATGGGTATAATTTCTACCAGTTTTAAATGATAACGAACTGTAGCTTCTTTAACAAAAGGAGCAATAATACCTGCTTCGTATAATTCAGTTAAACTTGTTGCATCAAACTCGTTTACATCTGGTGCATATTTAGCGCTGCACTGATGTGCCTGTTCTAAAAAAGACGCATTAATATGATTAATTGTAAAGCATTGATTAAACTCAATATTGGTAATGGTATCAGGGGCTGCTGCTATTGGCCGATTGATGTATCCAATTAAAGCAGGGTCTGCACCCAAATGAACAATACTGCTTACTACAGATAAATTAGGAATCGCGTCTTTACTAATGGAGCCTACTAAACTAACTGGCTTAAATCCGGTAAGGCAATTAATAAAATTAGCCCTGTAAAATCTATCCCAACTTTTAATTTCTTCAATAGTATAATGACGCATACATATATATAAGGGCTAATAACTTAAATTGTTTACTAGTCTTTATCTACTTTTTGTATTGGCTTATAGAATGCTGCCCTTTTAGGACCAGGGAAAGGTACATTATCGCCTTTTAATCCATGCCATAACACCATATTAAATTCCAAATCGGGTACCGCATCTTCTTTAGTAAGATCAAATTTCTCTGATCTCTTTTGCCATTCATTCATGGCTGTATTTTTCTCGCTCAAATTAATATTCGGAATAATAGATGTATAGGCTTTTGTATTGGCCATATTAGTAAAGCTTCTCCACATAGGTGTTGCAGCAGCATCGTATTGGCTCATTGGCGGAATTCCCAAAATGAGTTCAATAGTTCTTAACATAGATGATGTAGAATACATGGTATGATCTACAAAACCACGTTTTACAAATCCTCCTGCAACAAATGCAGTACTCCTATGTGCATCCACATGGTCGGCCCCATTCTGCGCATCATCTTCTAGTATAAATATGGCCGTTTCATTCCAAATTGGGCTTTTACTTAAATATTCTACAAATAATCCAACGGCAAAATCATTGTCTGCCACATGCGCATAAGGTGTAGGCCTTCCTAATCGCAATCCTTCTGTATGATCATTACAAAAACGTAGTGAATTAAATTTTGGTACCGCATTAACAGACAATAAAGAATCAAATTCTCTTTTCCATTGACTAAATCGAGTAGTATCTGGCACCCGATTATCATAGCCTGTAAAATATGGACATAAATGATCTTTTAATACAGGAATATTGGCTTTATAGTTATCTGCAAATTCACCATAGGTTCTATAACTAACCCCTGCTTTTTTACAATGATCCCAAATAAATCCACCTTTATTGTTAGCTACAACCCTATTCCCTTCTGCATCATAACCTCCTCCTCTAGATCCATAACTGGTTACCCAATTTTTTTCTAAAAAATCAGTGGCATACGCACCAGTACTCCAATTGTGCCCATCTGCACTCACTTCACCATCTACATAAAAATTATCTAACAAAACAAATTCCTTAGCTAAAGCATGCTGATTGGGGGTGATTTTTTCTCCAAATAAAGTTAATCCAGGATCCCCATTACCCTCTTTTACATCTCCTAACACTTGATCGTAGGTTCTATTTTCTTTAATTACATAAAATACATATTTAATGGGGCTTTTAGCACCTACTTTTCGAGGAATTGGATTTCCTTCTTCTCCTTGAACAAATAATTCTTTTACTTTATTATAGGGAATATTTCTATACACTACTTGAGAATAAACACCCAATGCTTCATCAGAAGGAATATCAATTACACTCATGGTACCTTTAAAAAGTCCTGCAATGTATTGCACATCTTTTGGTCTGTTGGGATCGTCTGCATGGCGATATACATCTTGCTTATTCCCAAAAGGATTTGGTCCATAAGGATTTGCTTTTGAAGAGAAACCCTTCCCGTTAGTTACTAATATTTTCTTACCAATTACTTTAACATTGGTTGGATACCATCCAACAGGTATAAATCCCTTACTCTTACTATGAGCAGGTTTAGTTACATCAAATACGGCTAAACAGTTATTGTCTGCATTGGCAATAAACAAGGTTTTTTCATCTACACTCAACGCCAATCCATTCGTAGTAGATCCATTAGGTGCATCTGGATATAAAGCCGCATTTAAGGTTTCAATTACTAATTTAGATTGAGTATTAATTACAGAAACACTATTGTCATTTGAATTGGCAACGTATAAGAGTTTCCCATTTTTATTTAATAACAATTCATTTGGATTATCTCCAACAACAATATCTGCTGTTATATTTCTTTTTTCGGTATCAAATACATATACTTTATCACAACCCCAACAACTTATATATAATTGCTTGCGATTGGGTGAAAGCTGGCAGGCATAAGCTTCCCCACCTAATTGATATTGTAATTCAATTAGGTTCGTTTTTAAATTTACAATATATAATTTATTGTCTTCCTTGGTAACAACATACAATAATTGTTTTTCATCATCTATGCTTAAACCAGTAGGAGAAATTTTATTGGGCCATTTTTTTCCTAATACAATGGTATCTAAGTTTACTAATTTTTTATTTTCAATACCGTATACTATAATCCAGTTATCATGATTACCAGAAGCATATAATTTTTTTTCATCAGCACTAAATGCTAATCCATACCAAGCTTTTCCAATGATTTTTGTATCCAATACAGTTTCACTAATAGGATCAATTAACTGAATACTTTGTACACCCTGCCCATTATTGGTAACAGCCATCAACGACTTTGACTTACTCACCACCATATTTAATGGCAGATCTCCCAAAGCAAAATTTCTTCCAGCAGGAGTTAGTGACCATCCATTAGGGAGGGTTACTTTATGCTGTTCTATTTGCTCAATCGTTTGAGCTTGTATAAGGGTTGAAAAAGAAAGTATAACAATTAGGCATAGCTGCTTGTACATAGCAATTAATTAAGTTGCTAAGGTACTAATTGCATTTTCTAAAGAACAGCCATTTTTAATAATTTAATACAAATATTATTTTTGCTTAGCAAATTCGTAACTGCGTATAGATTTAAACTTCAAGCCGCCTTTTTCATCAGGCACTACTTGATATTGAATTTGACGGTATTTTCCAATTGGTATAGATGCACCAGTTGAATCGGTTGTATAAATAGGAAACCGTCTCATGAGCGATCCCTCCATCAACATATAAACGTCCATACCCATATAACCTACCCTTAATTTAGGATCATTCACAATATCAGGAAAAGAGATGGGCATAAAGTTTTCGTTCTTTACAGAAGAAACACCAATTACAGACCCCGTCATTTTTTCTCCTGGATTGTATAAATAGAGTACTAAATCGGGAAATAAATCATTATTTAAATCGTCAACTTCGGCTTTTAATATTCTTCCCTTTACTTCAAAACTAGCATCTCTAGCATTATTAGTAAACCCAACAGGGGTAATTTGAATATTATTCTTTTGTTCATTTTTATTGTTACAAATTACTTTATATCCCGCTTTACCCAATTTCATAATGGTATCAATTTTTTTAAATTGATATTGTGCATGAAGCGAAGAAATTGCCACTAAAATTGTAAAAAATAAGCCTATTATTTGTTTCATGAGAAAACCAAGTTACATATTTCTTCGATATTGTCCACCAACCGAGTACAAAGCATTGGTAATTTGTCCTAAAGAACAATATTTTACTGTTTCCATCAACTCGGCAAAAAGATTTTCATTATTCACTGCAGCTAATTGTAATTTTTCTAAAGCAGCAGCACTTTTATCTTTATTTCTTGCATGAAAAGCCTGCAGATTTTGTATTTGTTGTTCTTTTTCTTCTGTTGTACTTCTGATAACTTCACTAGGTAAAATAGTAGGACTTCCCTTTTTATTTAAAAAAGTATTTACACCAATTAAGGGTAGTTCTCCAGTATGTTTTAAGGTTTCATAGTACAAACTCTCTTCCTGAATTTTATTACGCTGATACATTCGTTCCATTGCCCCTAGTACTCCCCCCCTTTCGGTAATTCTTTCAAACTCGGTTAGTACAGCTTCTTCTACTAAATTGGTTAATGCTTCTATTGCAAAACTTCCTTGTATAAAATTTTCTGTATTGGCTGTACCTAATTCTCTATTAATAATTAATTGAATAGCCATTGCCCTTCTAACACTTTCTTCAGTTGGCGTTGTAATAGCTTCATCGTACGCATTGGTATGTAAACTATTGCAGTTATCGTAAATGGCGTACAAGGCTTGTAATGTTGTTCGAATATCATTAAAATCAATTTCCTGAGCATGCAAACTTCTTCCACTGGTTTGAATATGGTATTTTAATTTTTGTGAACGATCATTGGCTTTGTATTTATTTTTCATGGCCTTGGCCCAAATTCTTCTAGCAACCCTTCCTATTACACTATATTCTGGATCCATTCCATTACTAAAGAAAAAAGAAAGATTGGGGGCAAAATCATCAATATGCATTCCCCTACTTAAATAATATTCTACATAAGTAAACCCATTCGATAAAGTAAAGGCTAATTGTGTAATAGGATTCGCCCCAGCTTCGGCAATATGGTATCCGCTGATACTTACACTGTAAAAATTGCGAACATGATTATCAATAAAATAAGCTTGCACATCGCCCATTAATTTCAAGGCAAATTCAGTAGAAAAAATGCAGGTGTTTTGCGCTTGATCTTCTTTTAATATATCTGCTTGAACCGTGCCTCTTACTTGACTAAGTGCTTCTGCTTTAATTTTTGCATATATATCTTTTGGTAAAACCTCATCTCCACTTAGTCCCAAAAAACCAATACCCAATCCATTATTCCCTTCTGGTAAACGTTCGGGCAATGCAGGGTTATAATACACTGGCTTTAATACCTTGTTAAACTTTTTTTCAATTTGTTTTTGAACAATATCCCATTGATTATTATCGGTAATCCATTTTTCACATAATTGATCAATAGCAGCATTCATAAAAAATGCTAAAATTATAGGTGCTGGCCCATTGATGGTCATACTTACAGACGTTTTTGAATCGCACAAGTCAAAGCCACTATATAGTTTTTTTGCATCATCAACTGTAGCAATACTCACACCACTATTCCCTATTTTCCCAAAGATATCTGGTCTATGGGCGGGATCTTCTCCATACAGGGTAACACTATCAAAAGCAGTAGACAAACGAATGGCAGGTTGACCTAATGATACATAATGAAATCGCTTATTGGTTCTTTCTGGGCCACCTTCTCCAGCAAACATTCTGGTAGGATCTTCTCCTTGTCTTTTTAATTCAAATACACCAGCCGTAAATGGAAATGCACCAGGAATATTTTCTTGTAATTGCCAACGAAGAATATCGCCCCAGTCTTTGTATGTAGGCAAAATAACTTTGTTAATTTTAGTGCCACTTAAAGATTTAGTAGTAAGTGGCTGTTTAATTACTTTACCTCGCACGGTATACTCAAAAAAATCTGCTTCGTATTTTTTTACCAAAGCAGGCCATTCATCAATTAATTTTTTACAATCAGGATGTAAATTCAACTCCATATTTTGTAAAATATTTATTAACCCAGTTTTTATATGTTTATCTTGTTGAACAGAATCAATGGCACCATTAATTTGATACAATTTTGTTGCTAATGTACACTGCTCATTTACCCATGCATCATAGTTTCTGTTTTGTTCGGTTATTTCTGCTAAATAACGCACCCGTTTGGGAGGAATGATTTGACTTTTGGTACTGGTACTTACTGTAGAATAAAATACAGAAGCAGATCCTGCATCATCAAAATCAATTGCACATTTTGTATTAATCGCTTGTACTATTTTGGCAAATAATTGATTTATTCCAACATCATTAAATTGAGCAGCAATGGTACCTATTATTGGTAAGTCTTCATCTTTTTGATCCCATATTTCATGATTGCGCTTGTATTGTTTACATACATCATGCAAAGCATCCAATGCACCAGCTTTATCAAATTTATTGATGCAGATAACATCTGCATAATCTAACATATTAATTTTCTCTAATTGAGATGCAGCACCATATTCAGGCGTCATCACATATAAGCTTACATCACAAAAATCTAATATAGACGCATCACTTTGACCAACACCTGCCGATTCTAAAATAATTAAATCGAATGCGGCTTCATCACAAATATGAATAGCGTCTTGCACATGTGCACTTAAAGCTGTATTATCATCTCTGGTAGCCAAACTGCGCATATATGCCCTTGGATGAGATATGGCATTCATTCTAATACGATCGCCCAGCAATGCCCCACCCGTTTTTTTCTTTGAAGGATCTACCGAAATAACGGCAATGGTTTTATGTTCATATAAATGTAAAAACCTTCTTACCAATTCATCTGTAACTGAACTTTTACCAGCACCCCCTGTTCCGGTAATGCCTAAAACAGGTGTATGATGCATTTTTTTAGTAACTCGATCAATTCCGTTTTCTGCATTGGTAATTCGTCGGGCAATTGAACGAATATCTTTCACTTCTCCCAAAGTCATAGCCGAAGGATATTGGTAATTACTAGGTAAAGCAAAATCACATTGTTGAATAACATCTTCTATCATCCCTTCCAAACCCATTTTCCTGCCATCATCGGGGCTATAAATTCTACTGATGCCATATTGGTGCAATTCCCGAATTTCTGCCGGTAAAATGGTTCCTCCACCTCCTCCAAAAATTTTAATATGATTACACCCATTTTGATCTAAAAGGTCTTTCATGTATTTAAAAAATTCTACATGCCCCCCTTGATAACTGGTAATGGCAATGCCTTGAACATCTTCTTCAATAGCACATTCTACAATATCTGCAACACTTCGATTATGTCCTAAATGAATAATTTCTGCACCCTTCGATTGCAGAATCCGTCGCATAATATTAATTGCTGCATCATGGCCGTCGAACAAACTGGCAGCCGTTACAATACGAACTTTATTTTGAAGCGTATATGCCATATCCTTATTGAATTGGGCGTAAAAATACTGCTTTAATTCGAAGGTTAACAAGTGTTAGTTTTTTTAATTAAAGCTGGATTTGAATTAACTTACTCTTTCAAAAATAGTTTATGAGATTTTCTGTAACAATCAATCAACAACAAGCGCACCCAGTAATTGCTTTGAAAGATAAAATAACCGGTACCAAGGCCAATATTTTTGCATTTGGAGGATTTGTAAACGACTTTATTATTCCATTTAAAGGAAAATACATGAATGTTATAGAGGGATTCAAATCGGTTGCAGATGCCCGTAAAAATATAGCCAACAGTTTTAGAAGTGCAAAAATTAGCCCATTTGTATGCAGAATGAGAAATGGAACTTATCAATTGGGTGAAAAAAAATATACTGTACACAAACATTACCTTGGTGAACACGCCATTCATGGATTGGTATATGACGCACATTTTAAAATTGCAGAAACAAAGGCCAATGATAACCTGGCATCTGTGTTATTATCATTCAACTATAAAAAAACAGATCAGGGTTATCCCTTTGCCTTCGAAATGAACATTGCATGGACCTTAAAAGCCGATAATACACTTTCGGTTACCACTACCGTATCACATCAAAATAATATGCTTATTCCTTTTGCAGATGGCTGGCATCCGTATTTTACGCTTGGAGGCAAGGTAGATCAATACAATCTGCAGTTTAATGGAGATACACAATTAGAATTCGACAATGCATTATTGCCCACTGGAAAAAAGAAGAAAGACACCCGTTTTATAAAAGGTTTATCTCTAAAAGGAATTGTATTAGATAATTCCTTTGAATACTTGCCTAATCAACCCAAAAAATGTATCCTTAAATCGAAGGATATACAATTAACTGTGGAAGCATCGGATCAATATCCCATTTTACAAGTATATACGCCTCCAACCAGAAAAAGTATTGCTATTGAAAATTTAAGCGGAGCACCAGATAATTTTAATAATGGCATAGGATTATTAATGCTGGAACCAAATAAAAAATATGTATTTGGTACCAGCTATACTATTAGCCCAATCAGTTAAAGATCTATTACCGCTGTTACAGATATTTCTACGTGTACACCTCGAGGTAATCCTTTTACCGCAACAGTTTCACGCGCAGGGAATTGATTGGTGAAATAGCTGCTATACACTTCATTCATTTGTGTAAATAAATCCATATCGCTCAAAAAAATGGTGGTTTTTACCACATGGGCTAAGTTAATATTCGCTGCTGCTAAAACAGCCTGAATATTTTTCATTACTTGATGGGTTTCTACCTGGATATTAGACAATGCTAATTCACCGGTTTCTGGTACTAATGCAACCTGACCACTTGCAAATAAAAAACCATTGGCAATAATGGCTTGATTATACGGACCAATAGGTGCAGGCGCTTGATTGGTTTTTACTACTTGTTTAGGCATATGTTTATTTTGAGAAACAGCAAATTGCTGTATTTTCATCAACCTACCAACGTAAATTTGTACTTTATTTAAAGAGATGCATATAGTAATCAACGCAACTGCCCAACAAAAAGAGAATATAGCCAATATTTTTAATGAACCATCTCTTAAGATAAGCTGGATTACGGATGCAACAAAAGCACCCGTTGCAGATGCCTATTTTGATTGGTGCTACGAAGAAAATGGATATGCATTTGATCATATTAAAGATCTTCCAGTTTTGGTAAATGCGGTAATAATACAAGCTCAATTATTACCTACAAATTGCATTCGATTTAATGGTTGGCCGGGATTTTTACAAAAAGGTTGTTTTGAAATTTCCTCATCAAATGAAGATGCTGCAAAAAAAGCTATTCAAATAATTAACCAATTACACTGCAGTTATATACAAGTTCCCGACAAACCAGGGATGGTTAGCGCAAGGGTTCTTGCCATGATTATCAATGAAGCCTATTTTGGATTGGGCGAAAATATAAGTAGCAAAAAAGAAATTGATATTGCCATGAAATTGGGAACCAATTATCCATTTGGGCCCTTTGAATGGAGTGAAAAGATAGGTTTGCAAAAGATTGTTCAATTACTTACTAGCTTACAACAAAACAGCAATCGGTACACCATAGCACCTGCTATGATGGAGGAGTTAACTAAAAACAAAAATTAACCATGGCCCTTTTACTACATATTGATACTGCAACTGCTTACGCTGGAGTATGTTTAAGTAATAATGGCCAATTATTGGGCATGAAAGAACATGCTGATCAAAAAAATCATGCATCTTTTTTACAACCTGCTATTCAAATATTGATGAAAGATGCAGGAAAAACATTCAATGAAATTGATGCGATAGCAGTAACAGCCGGGCCAGGTAGTTATACAGGAATTAGAGTAGGCTTGGCTTCTGCAAAAGGAATTTGTTTTGCTCTACAAAAACCATTGATTTTAATTAACACATTACAAGTAATAGCCAAAGCAGCCTTAGAGAAAATAGGCAAAGAAAGTGATTGCAGCAACACATTAATTTATCCAATGATAGACGCCCGGAGAATGGAAGTATTTACTTCCGTTTATAACCATGAGATGCTCGAAATAAGTAAATCAAGGGCAATTATTTTAGATGATACTTTTTTCAATAGCTTACCCCCAATGGCTACCATTGCATTTTGTGGAGATGGTTCTTTAAAAATACCTCCTGAATGTATAAAGAGCAATCGAGTAATCATAAATTCACAACATCATGTAAATCAAATGATTACAATTGCCGAACAGGATTATGAAGCAGGAAATTTTGCTAACCTAGCCTACTCTGAGCCCCTATATGTAAAAGAATTTTACCAAGCACCAAAATGATTGAAAATAAATAGAAAAAAATATTGTTAAAATTCATACTATGAAAATTAACAATTTGATTAACTTTACTAGAGACAATATTTATCTACCCCCAATTTTAATTCAATTGTCATGAATGCAACAGTACAATCCATTATCCTTACAAATGGTGCAGCGCCAGTTAAAGTAGATTTTTTACATGTAAAAAAAGCCTCATTAATTCTTCGTTCCATCAACCACAAACTAAGACAACAAATCATCAAGTTGCTCGATGAGCATACTAAAATGACAGTAACTGAACTGTATGTAAAACTGAGGTTAGAACAGTCAGTTGCTTCACAGCATTTGGCCATTTTAAGAAGAGCAGGAATTGTAAGTACTTCTCGAGAAGGAAAATTTATTTACTATTCGGTAAACTACACTCGTTTAAATGAGGTTGTTGGGTTTGTAAAAAATTTAGTGGATTAACTAATTTTTACTAATATGCCAATTAGACTGATTCAAAAGAAATGGTCTAAACTTTGTTATGTACCACCAAAATTATATATATGTTCATCAAGCAACTATATACAGGATGTTTAAGTGAATCTGCATACTATATTGAAAGTGAGGGAGTAGCTGCGGTTATTGATCCATTGCGTGATATTGAGGAGTACTTAGTACTGGCAAAAGAAAGGAATGCGCAAATCAAATATATATTTGAAACACATTTTCATGCAGATTTTGTAAGCGGACATGTAGACTTGGCAACTGCAACAGGTGCTACTATTGTTTATGGGCCAACCACAGTAACTCGTTTTCCAGTTTATATAGCAAAAGATGAAGAAATATTTTCCTTAGGGAAAATACATATACAAGTGCTGCATACACCAGGCCATACATTAGAGAGTAGTTGTTATTTATTAAAAGATGCTACAGGAAAAGACTATGCAATTTTTACGGGTGATACTTTATTTATAGGAGATGTTGGCAGACCAGATTTAGCTCAGAAAGCGAATGAAATTACGATGGAAGATTTGGCGGGTATGTTATATGATAGCTTGCAGAAACGTATCATGCCTTTAGCAGATAATGTACTTGTTTACCCAGCACATGGAGCAGGAAGTAGTTGTGGAAAAAATTTAGGCCCAGAAACCTTTAGCACTATTGGAGAACAAAAAAATACAAACTATGCATTACAAACTTTAACCAAACCCGAATTTATAAAAGCTGTAACGGATGGATTGGCTGCACCTCCAGCCTATTTTCCTATAAATGCAAAAATAAACAAGGAAGGCTATGATAGTTTAGATGCAGTGTTAAGTAAGGGCTTACATGAACTTAGTATAGAAGCATTTAAGGAGAAAATAAAAGAGAATGTCATCATTTTAGACACCCGTAATTCAAATATATTTAGCCAAGGTTTTGTACCAGGTTCCATTAGTATTGGCTTAGATGGAAGATTTGCTGAATGGGCAGGAGGTTTATTACCTTTTGATCAGCCCATCATTTTAGTTACAGAGATCGGCAAGGAGAAAGAAAGTATCATTCGGCTTGCTAGAGTTGGTTTTGATAAAATGGAAGGATATTTAGTTGGAGGATATGAAACTTGGAAAATGGCAGGAGAAAAAATAGATATGATTATTGATGTAGAAGCAGATGAAGTGGCCATGGATATTTCATTTGACCCCAATATGGTCATTGTAGATGTAAGAAAAGAAACAGAATATGCAGATGGGCATATAAAAGAAGCCATTAATATTCCTTTAAATGATTTAATGGATCCAGGAAGTATGGCCAATATGGATGATCATCACAATATTTACGTGCATTGTGCAGGTGGCTATAGAAGTATGATTGCTTCTTCTTTAATTAAACGGCAGGGCATTCACAATATTAGAAATATAATAGGCGGATTTGCTAAAATCAAAGAATTTGCAGACAAATTTGATATAGAAAAAAATCCGGCTGTATTAAATTAAATATATCACTTAACAAGTAAGTGGCTATGTTTTAATTCGTTGTATTCAAATTTCCATCTTCGATGACTCCATAAATAATTGGCCGGTTTAAGTTTAACAGCCTTCTCTACGTATTGTGCAAAGATTTTGGTTAGCTCACCATCTTTAAAAGATAATGGATCAGACGTAATTAATTCAAACCTAACTTCAAAATAACCTCTCTTTATTTTATAAAAATGACAGAATACCACATGAGTATCGTTCATTTTGGCTCCTTTTTCTGGGCCTACAATAAATGGAGTGAGTCTATTAAAAAATGGTACCCAATATGCTTTTAAATCACTAGGTGGATTTTGATCTGCTGCTAAACCAAGCGCATACCTATCTTTTACATAGTTCCTAAACTGAGTTTTAAAATGATTGGTAGGAATTAAGATAGTGCCATTTTTAGCTCGCATATCATATATAATCTTACCCATTATTTTATTAGATAAAGGTTGATAAACACCAACAAAAGGAAATTTACTATGCCGAGGAATCCAATGATTTAAAAATTCCCAATTAAAAAAATGACCCGCTACTAATTGAACATTCTTGCCAGAATCATACAAGTCATTTAATATATTGATATTACCAACTAATCTTTTATCTGCCTGTTTATGATTAATAGAAATCATTTTGATGGTTTCTACAATTGTATCAATAAAATTATGATAAAAGTCTTTGGCTATCCGCATTCGCTCTTTTTCTGTTTTCTCAGGAAAAGCAATAGATAAATTTTGAAGCACTACTTTTTTTCGGTATCCAAAAAAATAAAATACCAATACATACAATCCATCTGCAATCATATACATTACTCGCCATGGAATTAAAGAGAGTAGATAAAATAATGGATAAATTATATAGTACATGTATTAAATTAAAGAATTACATTTTGTAAAATACTACTCTTTTCCTGATGATCTGTATTATAATGAAGCCCTCTACTTTCTCTTCTAAACTGTGCACCTTTAACAATTAAATAGGCTACCGTAATTAAATTTCTTAATTCACAAATTTGCGGAGAAAGTTTAGTTGTTCTATATAACTCTTCGGTTTCAGTAAATAATAAATCTAACCTTTTCATAGCCCTTTCTAAACGTTTATCAGTTCTTACAATACCCACATAATCGCTCATAATTAATTGTAATTCCTTTACACTTTGGGTAATTAAAATCATTTCTCTTGGTTCGGATGTTCCTGTAGTTTTCCAATCGGGTAAACTAGTAGAAAAACTAAGTGTATCAATCAGCTTCATACTATCTAAATAACAGCGATGTGCAAATACCATTGCTTCTAACAAACTATTACTGGCCAATCGGTTTGCACCATGCAAACCAGTGCTAGCACATTCTCCACAAGCATATAAGTTTTTAATAGAGGTTCTACCCCATTCATCAGTTTTAATACCACCGCAACTATAATGAGCGGCAGGAGCAACAGGAATAAATTGTTGCATTACATCTATACCAATACTCAAACACTTTTCATAAATATTAGGAAAATGATGAATAAATTTTTCTTTATCCATTTCTCTACAATCTAAATATACATGCTCAGTACCAGTGCGCTTCATTTCATTATCAATAGCACGAGCAACAATATCTCTAGGTGCTAGGTCTTTTCTGGAATCATATTTTTCCATAAAGGCTTCCCCTAACTTATTTCTTAAAATAGCCCCATCCCCTCTTACTGCTTCGGTAATGAGGAAGGAAGGTGAAACACCAGGTTCAAATAATGCAGTAGGATGAAATTGAATAAATTCCATATTTTCAATTTTCCCTTTGGCTCTATAAACCATGGCAATACCATCTCCAGTTGCAATACGTGGATTGGTAGTTGTTCGGTATGCCTGACCACAACCCCCAGATGCCAATAAAATAATTTTAGCTACTATTTTTTCTACTTGATTGGTATGCAAATTCAAAATGTACACACCATAACAAGTAATATCTAATGTAGATTTGGTAACCAAATATCCCAAATGATGTTGCGTAAGTAAATCCACAACAAAGCAATGATTCAATAATTGAATATTGGGCATTGCGGCTAATTGATTTAATAAAGCCCTTTCTAATTCTTTACCAGTAACATCTTTATGATGTAAAATTCTGTTTTCACTATGTCCCCCTTCTTTTCCTAAACTATAATCACCCTTTTCGTCTTTATCAAATTCAGCACCATAGGCAATAATCTCTTTTATTCTTTCAGGACCTTCTTTAACCACAATTTCCACAATATCCTTATTGCATAAGCCATCCCCGGCAATCAGCGTATCTTCTATATGTTTTATATAACTGTCTCTATGTTCATCCCACACTCCAGCAATACCTCCTTGAGCATACTTGGTATTGGTTTCATCTGCCTGTGTTTTAGTAATAATGGTGATGGTTTTTTCCTTAAACTGTTGAGCCGTTTTTAATGCGTACGTTAAGCCCGCAATACCAGAGCCAATTACTAAAAAATCGGTTTGCATTTTATATTATTTAAGTTTGAAAATTAGGCAGGGTTTACCCAAGCATCACTTTCCTTTAATAAATTAATTAATTCTGTAACTGCAATATCACTTTCTATATTGCGCTTCATTATTTCCTTTCCTTTATACAGGGTAATTTTTCCTACCCCACTACCTACATATCCAAAATCGGCATCAGCCATTTCACCTGGGCCATTTACAATACAACCCATGATAGCAATTTTAACCCCTTTTAAATGATTGGTTACGCTGCGAATTTTTGCTGTAGTTTCTTGTAAATCAAATAAGGTTCTACCACAACTAGGGCAACTAATATATTCTGTTTTTGAAATTCTTGTTCGGGTAGCTTGTAAAATACTAAAGGCAGATGAATTAATCATTTGCTCCACAGATTGGTTTGTGCTATAGTTTCTTCCCTTCGTGTCTTTATTTGCCAATGCTGATTGAGCATAGCTATTAGCACTCATCCCCAAACAAATGCCATCTCCAAAACCATCCAATAACAATGCGCCACATTCAGTAGAATAATGAATTAGATGCTCATCTGGAGTTGTCCAATTACTATCAGTTAAAATAATAACAGGGTTCTGAATATTTTTAACCATCAATTCCATGAACATTCTACGAACAGCCAGCATAGATGATCTATTGGTACTACTTAAACACAATACTACTGTTTGATCATTGGCTAATTTTTCCAGATGCGTGTAATCATTGATGGAAGTTGCATCATGATAACAATCTACCATTACAAAATTAAGTAGCTTACTTTTTTTATTAGTAGCAGCATATCCTGCCGTATCAAAAATGGGTACATATTTTTCTTGATCTGCACAAGTAATCCAAGTTGCAGGATACACAATTACTTTTAAAGTTCCGGGTAATGCAAAATCAAGTACTTGGTTACCAGTAAAAATATAATCTGCTGCGGCATCCCCAATAGTCCATTTATCTGTTGAAGGATCATAGGTATATCCTATGGCAACCAAATGTTCTGTTGTAATATGGCTTATTTTACTAAAATCAGCTACCACAACAGGTACTTGCTTCTCACCAATATTACTTACACTAAATGTTGTTCTTCGCTTATAATGAAAGGGATCATAAGGAACTTTTTCTATTACAGCAACTTGGCCATTCGTGCAATTCTTAAACCCAATTTGATCTGATGCTAAATACCTTTTAACTATATCCTTACAAACCGGAATTTCAAATTCGGGATCTTCGGTAAGGCTTACCCTGATTGTATCTCCAATGCCATCCTCTAATAATGTACCAATACCTGCCGCACTTTTTACTCTTCCATCTTCCCCGTCTCCGGCTTCTGTAACACCTAAATGCAATGGGTAAGATTCACCAAATTCTTGTTCCATTTGTTGAATCAATAAACGGTAAGCCTGCACCATTACTTGAGGGTTGCTGGCTTTCATACTAAGTACAATATTGTGATAATCCTGCGAACGGGCAATACGCAAAAATTCCATGGCACTTTCTACCATACCAATGGGGGTGTCCCCATACCTGCTCATAATTCTATCACTTAATGAACCATGGTTTGTACCAATTCGCATGGCTGTTCCGTATTCTTTACAAATTTTTACCAAAGGAGTGAACCTATCGCTGATACGTTCAATTTCTTCTACATATTCAGCATCGGTATAATCAATTTGTTCAAACTTCTTTTTGTCTACATAATTCCCTGGGTTCACCCTTACTTTTTCTACAATCTTTGCTGCAATTTCAGCAGCATTTGGAGTAAAATGAATATCGGCCACCAACGGAGTATGATAACCTCGTTTGCGTAATTCATTTTTAATTTGCAGTAAATTCTCTGCTTCTTTTTTAGATGGAGCAGTGATTCTTACCAATTCTGCCCCAGCCTGAATACAACGAATAGCCTGTTCAACAGTTGCCATTGTATCCATCGTATCGGTGGTAGTCATTGTTTGTACCCGTATAGGATTACCATTGCCTAATCGTAAATTGCCAATGGTAACCTCTCTAGTTTTGAACCTACTATAATGAGTAAGTGAATTACAATAAAGTTGCATGTGCAGTTGCTTTAAATTTATCTTTTACCTTCTAGAAAACCTTGTTGCTTTAATATTTTAGTTAGGATGTTTAATCGAATTTGCTGCATGGGCTCTTTAGCATCTGTTTCTACATTTAAAACAAAAAAATAAGGATGTTTGTTTTCTTCTATCCAGCCTACTACCCAACCTAATGATTTTCCGTTTGGAAGTGTACCCATTCCGGTTTTATAACTCAATTGATAGTTGGCATTAGATTCTTGAAGCATAACACGCCTAACAATATCTTGGGTTCTTTTTTGAAAAGGGAGTTGACCAAAAAATAATTTTTTTACCAACCCCAATTGCTCATCTGCAGTAATTTTAAGTGTATTATTCAACCAAAAACGATCTAATTCATTTCCAATAGTATGATTGCCATACTTAATACTGTCTATCCATTGCTTCATGGTATCCTTCCCAATTCTTTTGGCTACTTCTTGAAAGTAAGGAACACTAGATACCTTAAAGGCTTCTTCCATGGTTAAATTTTTATTCCAAGCTTTTGCAGTATCGCCGTTAGGAAAAATGGTTGATTTACCATTCCAAGGAATAATCATTTTTTCATTAATAATGATACCTGTTTCTAACCCAACTAAAGCATTTACAATTTTAAACGTAGATGCTGGCAAATAAGCGGAATCTTTATACCGCTTAAGATTGTAAATAATAAAATCACCTGTTCCATTTTCGTACAACCCAAAACTACCCGTTGCATGATATTCATCAAAGTATTGCTTAATAGAATCATCTATTTTCACATTATTAGCAGAACAAGCAGCAAAAAATATTGCGATGGCAATTGCGAAAGTTAAAAACCATTTATTGGTTAAGCTATAATTACGCATTCAATTTATTTTTAAATAAAAACTATCCTTTTAAAACTCCTAACTCTTTGCCTACTTTAGTAAAAGCAGCAATGGCCTTATCTAAATGAGCTTGCTCATGTGCTGCACTAAGTTGAACCCGTATTCTTGCTAAACCCTTAGCAACAACAGGATAAAAGAAACCAATAACATAAATACCTTCCTCTAATAATTTTGCTGCAAAGTTTTGTGCCACCACTGCATCATATAACATAATAGGAACAATTGGATGGTCTCCTGATTTTATATCAAACCCCGCTTCGGTCATTTTAGTTCTAAAATATTTTGTATTATAATCTAATTTATCTCTTAGTGTGGTTGCGGCAGTAAGCATATCTATAACGGCAATAGAAGCTCCAACAATACTTGGTGCCAATGTATTGGAGAATAAATAAGGCCTGCTTCGTTGACGCAGCATTTCAATAATTTCTTTACGTCCTGAAGTAAACCCACCACTCGCTCCACCCAAGGCCTTACCCAATGTACCTGTAATAATATCAATACGGCCCATCACACCTCTATACTCATGCGTACCTCTTCCTTTTTTACCTAAAAACCCCGAAGAATGACATTCATCTATCATAACAATAGCATCATACTGATCGGCCAAATCACAAATTTTATCTAGTTGCGCAATAGTTCCATCCATACTAAAAGATCCATCTGTAACAATGATACGGTTTCTGCAAGAAGCAGTTTCTTGCAATTTTAATGCAAGGTCGTTCATATTATTATGCTCATATCTAAAACGCTGCGCTTTACATAAACGAACGCCATCAATTATAGAAGCATGATTCAATGCATCAGAAATAATTGCATCTTCTTCCCCAAATAAAGGTTCGAATACGCCCCCATTGGCATCAAATGCTGCTGCATATAAAATGGTATCTTCTGTACCTAAAAATGTGGCTAATTTTTGTTCTAATTCTTTGTGAATATCCTGAGTACCACAAATAAAACGTACACTACTCATTCCGTATCCATGAGTATCAATAGCTTTGTGAGCAGCTTCAATTACGGCTGGGTGAGAAGAAAGTCCTAAATAGTTGTTGGCACAAAAGTTTAATACCCTTTTGCCATTAACGGTAATTTCAGCACCTTGCTCAGAAGTTATAATTCGTTCTTTTTTAAAAAGACCCGCTTTTTCTATTTCGGCCAGTTCCTGACCAATTCTTGCTACAAATTTTTCGTTCATAATGTTCTATCATTAGAACGGCAAAGATACGGTTAGTTAGGGCTTGGCCCCTTATTCAATACCTAAAAGTTCCACTTCAAAAATTAAGAGTGAACCTGGCACAATTTTATCGCCTTTTTGTTGATCTCCATAGGCTAAATCGGCTGGAATAAATAATTTCCATTTACTGCCTACACGCATCAGTTGTAAAGCTTCCTGCCAGCCTTTAATTACATTTCCTAAAGGAAAACTGATGGGCTCACCTCTATCTACTGAACTATCAAATACTTCACCACTTAACACAGTACCGTGATAATGGCATTTTACGGTATTGGCTAGGGTAGGCATTTTAGCGGTATCTGCACCAGACTTGATTATTTCATATTGCATACCACTAGGTAAAGTTACCACACCCTTTCTTTTACCATTTTTTAATAAAAAATCTTCGCCAGCTTTACGAGCCACTAAAGATTTTTTTGCACTTATTTTTTGTTGAAAATTTCCAATACAATTATCTAGTAGTTCATCTGCCACCAAGGGTTTCTTAGCTTGTAAAGCATCCAACATGCCTTTTTGAAAAATAGCCAAATTTAAAGGATCCAATCCTTGTGATTTTAAATTTTGAGCAATACGCATACCTAATGCATAACTAGCACTATCTGTTGCATTTTTTAATATAATTGGTGCCACTATTTTTTTTGCAATAGGGTTGGCAATAGGTTTATTTGTTTGAGTTTTTGTTTTTGTTTTTGTTTGAGCAGTTGCAACAAATACAGTTGCTGTTAAGAAGAAAACGGAAAAGAATAATTTCATTGTTGATTTTTTATTAAATACAATATTAAGATAAAAGTTCTTGTATAGCTGTTGCAGCTTTGCTAAATTCAAAACCAGCCAATACTTTATTCATCTGTTCTTTAATTTGATTGGTGCATAAATTGCCAATACTACCCTCATGTGTATGGTTAATTTTTGTAGAATAGGTAAATTGGTTCTGCTCTATTTGTTCTCCAATTTGTTTGTACGCATCTCTAAAGGGAACCCCTTGTAAAACCAGTTTATTAACTTCTTCTACACTAAATAAATAACGATATTGTTCATCATCTACAATTTGTTGTTTCACTTGAATATTCAAAATCATCAAGTGTACCATTTGCAAACATTCTTTTAATTGGGTAATGGCAGGAAATAAATGCATTTTTAATAATTGCAAATCGCGTTGATAACCACTAGGAAGATTGGTAGTAATTAAGGTAATTTCATTAGGCAAAGCTTTAATCACATTGCAATGGGCTCTTACCAATTCAAATACATCCGGATTTTTTTTATGAGGCATGATACTAGAACCCGTTGTTAGTTCTGAAGGGAAAGCTATAAAGCTAAAATTTTGATTAAGGTATAAACAGCAATCCATGCTTAAACGAGCCAAGGTATCTGCAATATTGGCCATTGCAGTTGAAACAATTCTTTCTGTTTTACCTCTCCCCATTTGAGCATACACTACATTGTAGTTGAGTGTTTCAAAGCCAAGTAATTCTGTAGTAAGGGTTCTGTTGATAGGAAAAGATGAACCATACCCTGCAGCAGAACCCAATGGATTTTTATTCACTACCTGATACGCAGCCCCTAGCATTACCAAATCATCTACCAAACTTTCTGCATAAGCGCCAAACCATAATCCAAAAGAAGAAGGCATGGCCAATTGAAGATGTGTATACCCAGGTAATAAATGATCTTTATATTGTTCACTTTGCTTTTGTAATAAATTAAATAGTTTGGTAGTTTCCTCTACCAATTCTTTTAAAGAATCTCTTAAAAATAATTTAATGTCTACCAATACCTGATCATTTCTACTTCTAGCACTATGAATTTTCTTGCCAGTATCACCCAGTTGTTCGGTTAATAAAAACTCTATATAGGAGTGAATATCTTCAACCCCATCAGGAATAAAAAAATTAGCTGCAGTTACTTTTAAATAAATTTTTTGTAAAGCTTGCACAAGTACTATGCTCTCCTGCAAAGTAAGCAAGCCAACAGATGCAAGCATTTTAGTATGTGCAATAGAACCCAATACATCAAATGGTGCTAATAATGCATCAAAATCTTTATCATTGCCCACTGTAAATTTTTCTACTTTTTCTGCAGTGCTGGTATTGGCTTTACTCCACAATTTCATAATACATTATTTAATAGCTGAATATACAATTCAATTCCCTGCTTTATTTCATCAAGATAAATAAATTCATTGGCAGTATGGCTTCTAGCACTATCCCCAGGGCCCATTTTAAGCGTAGGAAAATTCATTAAAGCCTTATCACTGGTAGTAGGACTGCCATAATAAGATCTTCCTAGTTTAATACCTGACTGCACCAATGGATGATGTATTGCAATAGAGGTAGACTTAAGCCGGGTACTTCGAGGTATAATGGTAGAAGATATATTCTCTTTCATCACATTTAGCACCTCTTCAAATGAATACAATTCATTTACCCGAACATCAATTAAAAATTGAGCATGCGCAGGTACTACATTGTGTTGTTGATTATCTGTTTTAAAAGAAGTTACGGTCATTTTTACTTCTCCTAACAAATCACTTATTTTATTAAAATGATAATTTTGTATCCATTCAATATCTTTAATAGCTTTATAAATGGCATTCTCCCCTTCATTGCGGGCAGCATGCCCTGCAACTCCAAAGGAAGTTGCGTCTAATACCATCAAGCCCCGTTCTGCAATAGCCATATTTAATAGAGTAGGTTCTCCTACAATACCCACTTGTATTGGAGGCAAATATGGCAACAAGGCTTCTATACCATTCGTACCAGAAATTTCTTCTTCGGCACTGGCTGCAAATAAAATATTATATGCTATATTTTTTTGAGAATAAAAGTGTAAAAAAGTAGCCATCAACGAAACCAAAGATCCACCTGCATCATTACTTCCTAACCCAAATAGTTTACCGTCTTGCACAATAGCATCATAAGGATTAATTGTATAAGCCTTATTAGGTTTTACCGTATCATGATGAGAATTAAGCAGAATACTGGGCTTGGCAGCATCAAAATATTCATTGGCAACCCAAATATTATTGAGATGCCGATGCGTAACAACGTGATGCTGATTAAAGAAATTTTCTATAAGAGTAGCCGTACCCTGCTCCTCCTTACTAAAAGAGGGTGTGGCAATAAGTTGCTTCAAAAGATCAATTGCCCACTCATATAAAGTATTTGTATTAGTCATTTAAAATAGTTGTGCCCGAATGTTCATTTAATAAACTATCCAGTTGATTAGCGTTTCCAATAATTACTTTTGAAACTCCTTGATGAATTGCTGCAAAAGCATTGTCTAGCTTAGGTATCATACCAGCAAAAATACGCTGCTGCAATTTTAATTGCTGGTAATAACTGGGCGTAATGGTAGGAATTACAGAATGATCATTATGAACATCCAACAAAACACCTGCTTTTTCAAAAGAATAAATTAAGGTAATTGTATACATGCTGGCCAATGCTGTAGCTAATGTTTGAGCAATCGTATCTGCATTGGTATTGAGTAATTGTCCATTACCATTATGTGTAATAGGCGATATTACTGGAATAAATTGTAAATCTAATAACTGTTTAATAAAGGTACTATTTACAGAATCAATATCTCCCACAAATCCATAATCAATGGAAGCTCCTTCTGCAGAAACTACTGCCCGTTGATGTGCTTTCATTATATTACCATCTGCCCCACTTAATCCAATGGCATTGCATTGATGTTGTTGTAATTGAGCTACTATATTTTTATTAATAGCCCCAGCATATACCATCGTTACAATCTTTAAAGTTTCCGCATCGGTAATTCTTCTACCATCAATCATTTCTTGCTGAATGCCCATTGCTTCGGCAATTTTTGTTGCCAGTTTACCGCCACCATGTACTAAAATTTTATTTCCGTTAATTTTAGCAAAAGCCGAAAGAAATAATGAAAGTGATGGCTCATCATCTACAATATTTCCACCAATTTTTATGATAGTTAATGATTGCATAATCAATATTATTTTAGCGCCAGCAGTATTTCCGAAAGCACAGCCTGAGCGGCCCATACTCTATTACCTGCCTGACGTGTAACCAAACTGTGTTTGCTATCTAAAATTTCATCACTCAATTCTACATTTCTTCTAACAGGTAAACAATGCATTACTTTAGCCTCATTGGTTAACAGTAATTTTTTTTCTGTTAACATCCAAGAAGGGTCATTCTCATACATTTTTCCATAATCATGGTAAGTGCTCCAATTTTTTACATACACAAAATCAGCATCTTTTAGCGCAGCATCTTGATCGTTGGTAAATTTTGCGCCACGCGTAAATTGCTCTGATAACTCATAATCTTTTGGATGTGCAATAATAAAATTAGCTTCTTCCCACGAAGTAATCCATTGGGCAAAACTATTAGCAACACATTGAGGAAGTGGTTTTATATGAGGAGCCCAAGTTAATACAACTTTAGGTTTGCGACCTTCAAAAAAACCAGGCCTTGTATTCATTTCTTCCTGAATAGTAATGATATCTGTGAGAGATTGTAATGGATGTAAGGTTGCACTTTCTAAACTTACAACAGGCACACCCGCATATTTTATAAACTGTTTGATATACATTTCACTGTAATCATCCATTTTATTTTTAAGCCCTGGAAAAGTTCTTATTGCAAGTATATCAAAATACTGCCCTAAAACAGGCGCAGCATCTTTAATATGCTCTACTGTACTTCCACTCATAATGGCTCCTTCCTCAAACTCCAAAGACCAGCCTTCTTTATCTACATTAAATACAACCGTTTCCATTCCTAAATTAGAAGCTGCCACTTGAGTACTTAAACGAGTTCGCAAACTAGGATTTAAAAACAATAACCCAATTCTTTTGCCATGCCCTAATTGCTTATCTAATAGAGGATTGCCTTTATACGCAAGCGATTTTTTTACTAGGCTATTAATATTGCTTACATCATTTACAGAAATAAACTGTTGCATAGGTTAATGATCATTTAAGAGAAGTTCTTGAATAGATTCTTTAAGTGCATCTAAAAATTCATCGGCTTGTTTACGAGAAAGTGCCAGAGAAGGAAGCAATCTAATTACATTTGGTTTTGCTTCCCCTGTGAACACATTATGATCTTCTAATAATTTTTTCTTTAAGCCCTTCAGATTATCAGGTACATCAAAGCCAATCATTAAGCCTCTACCTCTAACATGTTGAATGGCATCAATTTGTTTTAACTGATTTATCAAATACATTCCTCGCTGCTTTGCCATGCTGATTAAATTTTCTTGCTCCATCACTTCTAAAACGGCAAGCGCAGCAGCACAGGCTAAATGGTTACCTCCAAAAGTAGTTCCCAACATGCCATGTTTGGGCTTAATATGAGGTGCAATTAAAATACCTCCAATAGGAAATCCATTACCCATTCCTTTTGCCATAGAATAAATATCTGCTTCAATACCAGCAGCATCATGTGCAAAGAAATATCCTGTTCTTCCATATCCACATTGTACGCTATCTGCTATAAATACAGCACCGTACTCATCACAGCAGGTTCTGATTAATTTTAAAAACTCAGAAGAAGCAATATTAATACCACCTACTCCTTGTATACCTTCAACAATTACCCCAGCAATTTCATCTCCTTGTTTTTTAAAACAGGCGGCTAATGCAGCTTCATCATTAAAAGGTAAAAAAATAATATGGTCTGTTTCGTTTACGGGAGCAATGATAGCAGGATTATCAGTAGCAGCTACCGCCAAAGAAGTTCTACCATGAAATGATTTACTAAAAGCAATTATTTTTTTTCTTCCTGTATGAAAAGAAGCTAGTTTCAAAGCATTTTCATTGGCTTCTGCACCACTATTACAAAGAAATAATTGATACTCATTTTTTCCACTAATTTCATACAACTTATTGGCCAATTCTTGTTGAATTGGTATAATTACAGAGTTAGAGTAGAAAGCAATTTTTTCTAACTGGTCTTCAATTCGTTTCACCCAATGTGGATGAGTATGCCCAATACTAATTACCGCATGACCACCATACATATCTAAATACTGAACACCATTGCTATCCCAAACATAAGAACCTTGCGCCTTGGTAATAGCGATATTGTTCAAAGGGTAAACATCAAATAATTTGATCATCTTAAAAATAATTTGCTTTTAATTTTAAACCAATAGTTTCTTCTAATCCAAATAATAAGTTCATATTCTGAACTGCTTGCCCACTGGCACCTTTTAATAAATTATCAATGGCACTATGCACAACCAATTTGTCATCTTGCTTTTCAACATGAATAAAACACTTGTTAGTGTTTACTACTTGTTTTAAGTTGATCATATTTTCACTTACATGGGTAAATGCAGCACCTGTATAAAAATCAATAAAAACTTTTTTAACTTCATTCAATGGCAAGCCACAATCTACAATTGAACTTACATAAATACCCCGAGTAAAATCTCCTCTCCAAGGAACAAACCTCAACCCTCTTCCTTTTCCTTTTGCAGAAAGCGGATCTTCTAATTGCAGTTGGTTAATAGATTGGGTAATTTCTAAAACATGTTGATGTTGCAATGATTTATATGCTTCAATATTATTAGACCTCCAACTAAAATGACTTGAATTACTTAAGCTTTGGCCAGCACCAGTAGAACCCGTAATTCCAGTTGTATAAATATCCCCTAAAATACCCATAGAGGCCAATGGCAATAATCCCAGTTGTATGGCAGTAGCAAAACAACCAGGGTTAGCAATATTTTTAGCAGACTGAATTGCTGCTCTATTTAACTCTGGTAAACCATATACAAATTTTCGGTTACCAAAATTAGATTCACTATTTAATCTAAAGTCTTGAGAAAGATCAATAATTTTTACTTTATCTGGAATCGTATTTTCTTTCAGAAATTTTTTCGCATCCCCATGTCCTACACATAAAAATAGTACATCAATATCCAGCAACAAATGATCAGAAAAAAGCATTTCCGTTTCTCCCAACAAATCGGCGTGAACCTTGTGTAAAGGATTGCCAGCATTACTGCTACTGAGCACAAAAGAGAGTTTTACATTGGGGTGATTTAATAGTAACCTAATCAATTCCCCACCTGTATACCCTGCACCTCCTGCAATTCCTACTTGTATCATTTGGCAGATGATTTAATGCTATGATAAATGGCTGTTTGATTACCAAAAATTTTAGAGAACCCACGAACATCATCTCCTGTCCAACCAGTATTCATTTCACCATATTTTCCAAACTTACTACTCATTAAATCGAACTTAGATTCAATACCTATTATTTGAAAACGATAAGGCAATAGTTGAATGGATACTTCTCCGGTAACCTGTGCTTGCGAATTTTGTAAGTATGCTTCAATATCACGCATCACAGGATCCATGATTTGTCCTTCATGTAACCAGTTACCATAAAATTGGGCCAACTGATCTTTCCAACTTAATTGCCATTTGGTAAGCACGTGTTTTTCTAATGCATGGTGCGCTTTTATGATGACCATTGGAGCAGCAGCTTCAAAACCAACCCTGCCCTTTATCCCAATAATGGTGTCACCCACATGTATATCTCTTCCTATACCATAAGCACCAGCAATTGCTTGAATAGCCAATATAGCATCGGTAGGATGTGCAAATTTTGTAGAATTCACGGTATTGATTTCGCCATGTTCAAAACCAATGGTGATTATTTCTTCTCCCGTTTTAGTAACCTGTGTTGGCCAAGCAGATTCGGGTAAAAGCCCTTTGGACTGTAAAGTTTCTCTTCCACCCACACTGGTTCCCCAAAGTCCTTTATTAATTGAATAAGCTGCTTTCTCAAAATTCATTTGAACGCCATTGGCTTTCAAATACGTAATTTCTTCTTCTCTACTTAATTTTAAATCTCTAATTGGAGTGATAATTTCAACACCAGGGATCATGATATTAAAAATCATATCAAAACGAACTTGGTCATTACCCGCACCTGTACTTCCATGTGCAACAGCAACAGCCCCTAGTTTTTGCGCGTGTTCTGCAATGTGCACCGCTTGACTTAATCTTTCGGCACTAACACTTAAAGGATAGGTATTATTCTTAAGTACATTTCCAAATATGAGGTATTTAATAATGCTGTTGTAATAACTTTTCACCGCGTTAATGGTGGTATGTGTTTTTACTCCCAATGCATAAGCGTGTTTTTCTACTTGTGCTAAATCAGCTTCTGTAAAACCTCCCGTATTTACAATTACACTATGAACTTCATAGCCTTGATCTTTTGAAAGAGAAAGTGCACAATAGGTAGTATCTAATCCACCACTAAATCCTAATACCAGTTTCTTTGCTTGCATGATTTGCTGGTTTAAAAATTAAAAAAATTACTGAATAAGGTTTTTTTTCTAAAAAATTTCAAAAGTTTACTTTGCTTAATATGCATGAACCGTTCATACAATTTTGAATTCTGCTTAAATTCTTGAGAAGTTTCTGCTGGTTCAAAATGATCAGCAGGATCGTACAGCATAGCCGTGCACATGCAATTTTTTTTGTCTTTACTCATGAGAATATCATAATTCACACAACTTTTGCAGCCAGCCCAAAACTCTTCATCATTGGTAAGTTCACTATAGGTAACAGGTTCATAGCCCAAATCACTATTAATTTTCATTACGGCCAATCCGGTAGTTAATCCAAATATTTTAGCTTGAGGATATTTTTTTCTTGACAAATTAAATATGGTTTGTTTAATCTGTTTAGCTACCCCGCTTTTACGGTATGCAGGGGCAACAATTAATCCGCTATTTGCTACAAACTGTTCATGTCCCCATACTTCAATATAACAAAATCCTACCCAATTACCATCTTGCTCTAACGCAATAACGGCTTTGCCTTCTTCCATTTTTTGGGCTACATAAGCAGGACTTCTTTTAGCAATGCCAGTTCCTCTTGCCTTTGCAGAAGATTCCATTTCATCTGTAATAATTTGAGCGTAATGAGTGTCATTACTATTTGCTACACGAACAATGATTTGCTGTTCCAACTTACTATAAATTAAAAAATAATTGAGGTTCCTATGCCTGTAAGAATTTGGGGAATTTCCACTGATAGGGGCAAGTGCCAATTGCTCGTCCTATCAGAAACTGCGTCGAGGTCTCGGCAATACTACAAAAGAACAACTCAAGTGTTCAACACGTGTTGAAGAGTTGATTGTATTAAAAGGATATAAAATATGTATACTCATTTCTAAAATAGAAATGCGAAATTAATACATTTACAGTATAAATAGCCAATTTTAAGATTAATTAGTCATTATTTGAGTTTCAGAGAAGCATTTTAATCTTATTGTTTAAAATTCCTACCCATACTTGTTCTAGGCAGGTTTCCTCTAAACATATCCATCCTAGGATTTCTTTGTTGAGGACCCATTGCACCAAATTTGCGCAAATTATACGTGAAACTAATCATGAAATACCGCTTTAATACTTTAGTTGAAACGTCTTGAATGGTATTCCCCGATACATTTCTAGAAATGCTGGTATTTTGATTTAATAAATCGAATACATAAAATTTAAGTTCCCCTTCTTTCTTCTTAAATAACTGCTTTGCAATACTTGCACTCCACAAAGGGATACTATTATTATACCCTTCAGTTCTACCCGTATTTTTAATATAACTAAAATCCGAAGAAATGATCCATCCGCTTTTGGAGTAATAAGTAGGTTCCACAGCAAATGTTTGGGTGAAAAAATCACCATTTTGCTCGGGCTGAAGCGTATATCTAGCAAACGTAAAGTTTGAATTGGAACTAAAATTCATATCGAAATTTTCTTTTAAATTGGTAGTAAAAGAAGCATTCAATCCAGCGTTCGTATTTCGTGTATAATTACTTTGCAAATTAACCAATGTTTGACTTTGAGATTTTCCCAAATTCAATGAAAAATTTACATTACTTTTTGGTTTCTTTAATGGAAAACCATAATTAAAAAATCCATTAATAGTATACGTACCATTTAAATTTACTGGTTTAGTTATTTGACCACCAGTTGGTAAAAAAACAGTTGAGTTTTGAATATCATTCTCTGTAAAACTGGCATTGATAGTTGCAAAAATCAATTGCTGAGTAGCCATATCAAATGAATTATATAAAACACGAAACGTATGAATAAACTGTTGCCCCAAGGCAGGATTACCAGTTTTAATATTTAGGGGATTGGAATTGTCTACTACAGGCTGCAATTGAGCTGCAGTGGGTTGACCCGTTCTACCATTGTAAAATATACGCAAATTTTTAGACCTTGAAAAATCATACCTAAAATTCATTGTAGGGAAAAAATTTACAAAATGCTGTTCAATAGAACTGTCTTTAGTAAGATTTTTACTAATTAAATCACCAACCTGTACACCAGTTCCAATACTTAAATTGTATTTAGTATGTTGCAATCTATAATTTAAGGTAACCCTATTGGCAGTGAAAGTGTTTTCAAATTGATTGGTTAAATTAGGTACAACCACATCATATTGATTGGTTAATGTATTGAGCGCAAAAGTATTTGTACCAGAATGATTGATATTGGTATTATAATTATAATTGAATTCTACTAATTGGTTTTTTGCTATCGGCTCGGTATAAGAAAGGGTAGTGCTAAAACTATTTGCATCTCTATTAGAAAAACCATGTTGATTAATAGTATCTGCAAAAGTTGTAGCCGTATTAAAATACTGATTGATAGAATAATTAGAATTGTTGCCATCATTTGCACTTTTCCCAGGATTAAAGGCAATGGAATAGGTTCTTCCTTTTTTGGCAAAGCGATGCCTAAATGTTGCTTCCATACTCGCATTATATCCATCGCTTATTTTATCTGAAGCAGCAATAGAACTATTTAAAAACTTGGTATACCCTCTTGTTGAGCTAGTAGTAATATCAGTTTCCGCGTTGGTATGTTGAAAACCAATATTAGCACGAATAATCAGCGAATTTGCCGAATCAAACTGGTGTTCAATATTAACATTAATGCGATGATTTTGATTATGGGTATTAGATTGTTCTATCTGGGTATTGTATATAGAAGAATCTAGATTACCAGGAATTAAATTTTGCGTAAAACTATGTTGATCCCGATCAGTTTTTTGATCGTTAAAAAAGTAGCTGCCAGAAAAAGTAGTTTTCTTTCCCCATATATCTTTAAAGTTTAAACCTCCAGCCCAAGTGTTTACAATACCACCACCGCTTCCCGTTCCTAACAATCCGCTTAATGCGGAAGCACCACCAGCATTTCTTCTGCCTCCATTTCCTCCACCGCCCAATGAACCCAATATATCTTGAACACTAAAATTTTGTTTATTTACATTATTACCCTGACCTATTATTGTTAACTGCCTATCCCCATTAAAGTGACTAAATTGTAAACTGTTGTCAAAAAGACCATCATTACTTGTAGATCCAACACCTACAGAAACTCTACCAAAATTTCCTTTGCGCTTGTCTTTTTTTGTAGTGATATTGATTGTTTTTATTCTATTGCCATCATCAAAACCAGTAAAAGCACTTTGATCACTTAAAGCATCAAAAACCTGAATCTTATCTATCATGTCTGGGGGCAGGTTCTTGGTGGCTAATGTAGGATCATCACCAAAAAATCTTTTCCCATCTACCAATACGCGCTGCACTTTTTCTCCCTGGGCTTTAACCGTTCCATCTTTATCTACCTGCACACCAGGAAGTTTTTTTAAAATATCTTCCATTACTGCATTGGGTTTAGTTTTAAAGCTAGCAGCATTAAATTCTAGTGTATCTTTTTTTATAGAAATAGGCGATTGAGTAACCGTTATATTACCTAAATCATGGGCATTCATAGTAAGATAAATATTACCTAGATCAATTTTATTATTTTCCTTAGCTACATTAATTTTTTTTGCATAAGGCGCATAGCCTTGAAATTTAATTTGTACAATCATCCAACCCAATGGGATATTCTCAACCAAAAAACTACCATCTAATTTTGCCAAACTAAATACTTCTAAAGTAGAATCATCCCCATTTAATACAGTAATAGATGCATCTTTTAATACCTGCTTACCAATTGTATCAATTAATTTTCCACGTATAGAACCATTTTGTTGGGCCATAGAACCATTTTGTTGGGCTATAACATGAAGATGCAGCACTAAAAAAAGTATCCCTATAAATAAAATTCTCATGATTTATTTACAATCAATTAATTGTACAATTATTATTTACCAAACAAAACAGCCTTACATAAAGGGAAAGCTATAAAGATAATAGCAAATGATACTTGATCAATCGGTGAAATGCATTGAAAAAAAGGAGAATCGGTAAATTAAAAACTAACTAAATAAGTATTCAACATCGGCTTTGGTAAGTGATTTTACAAACCCTTCATCATCCGTAATTACTTCTCTGGCAAGATTACGTTTACGTTCTTGTAATTTAAGAATTTTATCTTCTACAGTATCCGTACAGATCATACGATAGGCAAAAATATTTTTTGTTTGACCAATACGATGGGTTCTATCAATGGCTTGTTGCTCTACAGCAGGGTTCCACCAAGGATCAACAATGTATACATAATCTGCGGCAGTAAGGTTAAGCCCTACACCACCAGCTTTTAATGATATTAAAAACACCCTACAATTTTCATCATTTTGAAAACGCTGAATGGCTCTTTCTCTTTCATTAATGGTACTACTACCATCAAAATATTCATAATCAACTCCCAATTCTTTCATTTTCTCTTTTATTAAAGCAAGCATGCCTAAAAACTGAGAAAATACCAGAGCCTTATGATTACTAATATTTTCGGTAACCTCTCTACCCAACTCTTCTAATTTAACAGAAACATTGGGAAACTGTTCTTCTTCTTTTACAATTGCCGGGCTATCACATATTTGTCTTAATTTCATCAGTCCTTGCAAAATAGTTAACTGAGATTTTTGAATACCCTGATTTTCTACAACTCCTAAAATTTTATCTCGATAATCATTTCTGTAAGCATCATAAATTTTTCTTTGTTCTTCACCCATGTCGCAAAATAAAACCATCTCTTGCTTCTCGGGCAAATCCTTGGCCACTTGCTCTTTAGTTCTTCTAAGAATGAACGGATACAATAGTTTACGCAAATGATCTTTTTGTTCTTTCTCACCAAATTTATCTATTGGAATAGAAAATTCTTGCTTAAAGAATTCCATACTACCTAGCATACCTGGATTTAGAAAATTCATCTGGGCAAATATGTCAAAGGTATTATTTTGAAGAGGTGTACCACTTAAGCAAAGTCTACTGGTAGCTTTTAATAAAGAAGCAGCTTTAGTAACCTTACTTCCTGGATTTTTAATTGCCTGACTTTCATCTAAAACTACATAATCAAACTGCACTTCCACAAATTGCTTTATATCACTTCTTAACGTACCATAGGTAGTAATAATTACATCTATGGTTTCATCGCCTATTCCTTCTTTTACCCTTAGCCCTCCATGATGAATATAATAAGACAAGTTGGGTGTAAATTTTTTAATTTCATTTTGCCAGTTAAACAACAGTGTTGTAGGGCATACCACTAATGCTTTAAGAGTTCCCTTTTCTACTTTTAAATGGTGCATAAAACTAAGCGCCTGAATTGTTTTTCCCAATCCCATATCATCAGCTAAAATACCACCCCATTGAACCTCACGTAAATAATTCAACCATTGAAATCCACTTTCTTGATAAGGCCGTAACACCGATTGTAAATGAGCAGGAGCAGGAATGGGTTTAATAGAGTGATTACCTTTAAGGCGCTCATATTTTTCTTCTAGTTGAAAATACAATTCTTCTTCATCTCGCTGCATATACAGCTCTTCAATTACGCTAAAGTGATATTTACTCAGCTTCATATCACCACTTTTGCCATCCCCTACTCTAAACAATAAAGCATATTTTTTTATCCATTCTTCTGGCAAAATACCTAAAGTTCCATCGCCTAATTGTACAAATTGTTGCTTATTTACAAGGGCTTTCTTAACATCTTCTACGGTAACTTTTTGTTCGCCAAATAATATCTCTACTTTGGCATCAAACCAGTCTGTATTACTACTGATAAAAATTTTAGTAGATGGTTTAGCCGTATTAAATCGAAAATTCTTTAAGGCTTCAAAACCATATACTGGAATATTCATTTCCTTTATTGCATCAATAAAAAGAAAGAACCAATTATTTTTCAATACATCTTTGCCTTTCAAGGCCAATACATTAGATTCTACTGGCTTAATAAATCCAGAATGAAGTGATTCAATTCTCTGCATTAATTCTTGCTCAGCCGCAATATTTCGATGTATTACCAATAATTTATCTGCAACCGGAAAAAATATTTTCTCTTTATCCGTATTAGATATATCATACCCTCGATAATTAAAAATAGGTTGAAATAATAAATACTCCCCTTTTTCTTTAAGCAAAACTTTTAATTCTGGCTTTGCATCCTTTATTTCTTCTTTTTGTACATTAGTAAAGTGAACAGCATATTCTTTAGATAGAGGCAATATGAATTCTTGCAATTTAGCAGACCAATCAAATGCAGAAATAATCATCTTCCCTGTTGGTAAAAACTTCTCTACTAACAATATATCTTCAGCTTTTTTCCAAATATAAAATTGTTCATGATATTGAAACAGAAAATGCGCATCACTTGCATTTTCTGTAATGTTCAAATCTGCCAAGGGTAATTTTACCCTACAATCAACAATATATTCATCATTTTTGTAACTAATTTCAAACTCAGGACTAATATAATGATCCATCAAGTGAGCTTGTTCTAAGTTAGCAGTAGTAAAATTTTTATTAGCAGGCAAATAGAATACAAAATTACTATTTTGTAATTCAGTAAAAATCTTCTTCACTTTAGGATGCAAGTACTCATTAATTAAGTGCCTAGTTTCTTCGGGTAATTCATCATCGTGCTGTTGAATAATATTTTCCCAAATACCACTAAAAGGAGAATTTCTATTAAGATACCTACTTACTTCACTAGGCATTAGCTTACGAAGTTGTTGCAATAACATTTTATCATCTTCAGAAAAAACTTCGGTATTAACAAACTTGGTTAAATCTATTTTAGTTATTTTAGTTACATAGTTGGTATTAGTTTCATCAGGCTCTCCTTGCACCAATTCTAATTGAGTATAAGGATACTGCATTTGTTGAGTAGTAATAACCAACCCCATTTTAAGCATAGTTTGAGGCTGTTCCTCTAAAGTTTCTGCTGCTGTAATCATTGAATTTACAGGCAGGTTGCGTTGTTCAACAGAAGTGTTCAATGATACTCGTTTAATACTGGTATCTAAAACTCTTAAAAAAGGTTTTCCATCTGTATAGGTAAATTCAAACTTCCCTTTTAAATCATCGTTTAAAGAATATCCATATAATGCTAATAATTTATTTTTTTCTTTATCCCAATTGCGAATACTGTCAAAATAAGCAGCTCCATGATTTTTTAATAATTGAAGAAATACAATGGCCTTGTGCACACAAAGAGGATGATCAATTTCACTACTACAAGTACAACTGGTATCAAAATTCCTTTCTTCATTTTTCTGTAAAACAATTCTATGTTTAACTCCTTCAAAATCTACTTCTGCAACCACCCGTTCATTTTTAGCTTCTAGTAAATTAGCCGTATTACTGCGCAAATATTCCTGTGCTTTTTCAAATGTTTCAGTTGAGGTTAACATTCTAAAAAGCTTAAGATCTAATAGCTTAATTTTTACAACCGTATGCTTTTGATCGTATAAGGTTTCTTTATCGCCCAATAAATTTTTATCGAGCATATCTTGTAAATGAAAAAGAGCACCTGCCTTATGTCTACATACTTCAGAGAGATTGTATGGACAACTGCATCTAAGTGAGATGGTTTTAGGATCTTTAAACTGAGTTATATGCACTTTATAAAAAGTAGCATAACCATCATCTTTCACTCTAAAAATAATATTTCCCATCAAATCATCATGCTCAATCAGCTCCACATTTCCCAAGGCATGAATTTTCTTCCCTCTGCGAATTACTTCTTCTGTTGCGTTATTGTAGATATGTTTAACTAAATAAGGTAGTGCCATGCTTATGAATCAGTTGAAAAAAGACCAATTTGCAAAATTAAAGAAAACTAATTCTAATACAGAAGAGAATTAATTTATTTGTGGATGAAATGTTTGTTAATAGCCAATTTTACCCTGCAATAAGGTCTCCATTTTGATAAACTGGTAAAATATTGGCTAAATCGGGGCTTACACAGTATTCTAAATCTTTTTCTAAACCGTATTGAGCTAAGCGATGCCAATGAGTAGTATTCCTGATAAACGATTTTAAATTGGCTTTATGAAGTGTGTACATATTTTCTGCCATTAAACTACTATCGCAATGAACATTAAAATGAGTTTTGATTCTTTCAACAACGGCACCAGCAAAAAAGCAATCTTCTAAATTAAACCGATCTTTCCAAGCAGAGCAACCAAGAATTACATTTTTTTTCTGTTCAACTAAATGATCACAAACAGCAGAAAGATTTGGAAATGAACCAGTGATTATTTCGGAAGCTCCACTCTGCAAAGCCAAATGCAATAGTTTTGTTCCATTGGTGGTAGTTAGCACCAATGTTTTTCCTTCAATAAAAGAACGTGGATATTCAGCAGGAGAATTGCCGTAAGCTAATCCAGGAATAATTTTTCCATCACGCTCACCAGCCGTAATTCCACCCGTATTTTTTCCTATCTCTATACATTTATCAACCGAATCTACTGGAATAACTTTAGTAGCACCATTATATAAAGCAGTTGCAATGGTAGACGTAGCCCTAAACACATCAATCACTACTACAATACTATTAGTAAGGTTATACAGATTTAATAATTTGGGAGAAAGAACAGTATGTAAAACAGGTTTAGTATTCATGTGTACAAATATAATTAAGATAGCTCTAAAGAAGGATCCCAGAAAAATTCTTTAAATGATACAATTTGATCATTCACTACATCTATATTTTCTTTTTTCAATAATTCTTCCATTTCAGTAGGCGTTGAAAAATGCATTTTACCAGACAGCATTCCATTTCTATTTACTACCCTATGTGCAGGTATCTGGGGCATGGAATGTGCTGCATTCATAGCCCATCCAACCATTCTGGCACTAGATTTGGCACCCAAAAACGTAGCAATTGCCCCATAACTGGTAACTCTTCCGGTAGGAATTAGCTTAGCTACTTCAAATACTTGTTCAAAAAATGAGCTGTCTTTTGCACCACTTGGGAGAACAGATTTTAATGTATGCTTTTGATGGGAAGACATGGAAATATGAAATAAAAAGGTACGAATGATCAGTACTTTCAATTTAATTTGTACTTAATGAATTGCTGTTTTTTGCGCAAGTAATTCAGAACGTTTGGGTTCAGGAACCGATTCAAAATCAAAAGGACAATGCCTACATCCATGGCCGCAACAATACCCTTTATCTGTATGGTATTTTTCTGTGAAAACCATGTATCCGTTTTCATCAAAATAAAAATCAACTTGTTCAACTAGGTTCTTGCTCACTAAATAAAGTTTTTAATAAAATATCTTTTTCTTTTGGTAAAGGTTTATTTACTTTAAAACAGATATAATGGATTTTATTGCTTTGAGCAATATCAAGCCCTTCATAATGTGTTTTAATAGTTAGCTCAGGTTTAATTTCTTTAGAAGCATAAACATGATCGGTAACATGTAACAAATCCAGCTCAAATAAGTTTAGTACGGTAAGGGTAAAAAAATACAATCGGGGGCTATCTGTTTTTAAGTGTACCAAACCACCCGGTTTTAATATTTGTTGATACATCCTTAAAAAATGAGGGTGAGTAAGTCTTTTTTTAGAACGGGAAGCCCTCAACTGGGGATCAGGGAACGTGATCCAAATTTCATTCACCTCCCCTGGCGCAAAATAATCGGTAATTTTATCTATATGAGAACGAACAAATGCCACATTTTCTAAGCCATCATCCAAGGCTGTTTTGGCGCCTCTCCAAATTCTATTTCCTTTAATATCTATCCCTAAAAAATTCCTTTCCTTGTACATTCTGCCCAAACCAACTGCATATTCTCCCTTACCACAAGCCAATTCGAGGGTTATTGGATTGCTGTTTTTAAAAAACACATTCCATTTACCTGGCATATTTTGCGGGTATTCCAGCACATTCGCAAATGATTTAATAGCCTCGAATCGTATTAGCTTTTTTTGACCCATGGGCGCGAAGATAAAGCATGCGTTAAAGAATTTCAACCCCATATTTACCTTTTCTGTAACAATACATGCGCACAAAGCACTTATCTTTACACGGTGAAAAAGATTTTACTTCTTTTGTTAATCAGCATTTATACTACGGCCAGCTTTGGATTTAGTATAAAACAGTTCTATTGCTGCAACAAACTAAAGTCTACTTCAATTGCATTTACTACCAGTTCCAATAAGAAATGCGGGATGAACACAGAAAAAGATAATTGTTGCAAAACAACTTATCAATTTTTTAAAATAAAAGACAATCATCTAGGAGAAACTGGCTTTTTAGGTTTAACAAAAGCTTTTACCGATGTTGAGTTAAACTATCCATTGGTTAGTTTAACACCCGCAGTTAAAAAAGCGCATTCTGTTGCTTATTATAGCAATCCACCACCATTCAACAATGGTATTCCCCTGTATATATTAGATTGCGTGTATCGTATTTGATATAATGTACCTAAATCTTATTGGCACTATCAATAATAGCTGCCATTTTTTGCATTGATCCATTCAAGCATCTTCTTCCTCAACATAAAATAAACAATCATGAAAAAAGTAATCATTCTTTTGGCAACTGTATTTATCAGCTTAGCCAGTTTTGCACAAACAAATCCGGCAAAAGCCGACAGTACAACTAAAGTAGTGTATAGTTGTCCCATGCATCCTGAAATTACAGGGAAAGCAACAGACAAGTGCAGCAAATGCAAAATGGCATTAAAGCCAACTAAACAATTTGTTTGCCCTATGCACGCTGATGTTAAAAGCAATAAAAAAGCAAAATGTACTAAGTGCGGTATGGATTTAGTAGAAGTAAAAAAGCATTAATCACCTTGATCCCGAAGTAAGTACTTCGGGATCTTTTTAAAATTGGATGAAGATGAAAAAAATATATTTATTGATATTGGCTTGCTTAGCATTAAATACTGATGTAATTCAAGCACAAACCAAAAAAAACAGTACAGATTCTACCATTGCATTTAAAGTATTTGGTGCATGTACATTGTGTAAAGACAGAATAGAAGCAGCCACTAAGGGAAGAGGCGTAAAACAAGCCGATTGGGATGTAGATAGCAAAATATTAACGCTTGTATACATTCCTTCAGAAGTAAGCTTAATTAAAATTCAAAAAAGAATTGTAGCAGCAGGACACGACTTAGAAGATATAAAAGCAAAAGACCTAGTGTACAATGAATTACCCGAATGTTGCCATTATAGAGAACCATTAACAGCAGAACACGATCAAACTGGCAATCAAATATTGCCACAACACCAAACCATACGAGGAATTGTATTGGAAGCAGATAACAAAGGAAAATTTAACCCATTGTTGAACGCATCAGCCGTATGGTTAGGCACAGGAAAAGGTGTAACAACAGATAGTTTGGGATATTTTGAAATAACGCATAATGGAACGGATAATAGATTAATCATTAGTTATACGGGTTACAAATCAGATACCATAACGGTAACCAATATCAATGAGCTAAAAATAGTGATGGCATCTAATAGCCAATTAAGAGGGGTAACCGTAACGAACTCATCAAGGTCTAGTTATATTTCTACCATCAGCCCATTTAGAACAGAAGTAATGACTTCAAGAGAATTACTAAAAGCAGCCTGTTGTAACCTGAGTGAAAGTTTTGAAACCAATCCATCGGTAGATGTATCGTATAACGATGCTGTTACAGGATCTAAACAAATTCAATTATTAGGACTCAGTGGAAACTATACACAATTAACGGTAGAAAATTTACCAGGGCCACGTGGCTTAGCTACCCCATTGGGTTTAAATTCAATTGCAGGGCCTTGGATAGAATCTATACAATTAACAAAAGGAGTAGGATCAGTAGCCAATGGATTTGAAAGTATTGCCGGGCAAATTAACGTGGAATTAAAAAAACCAGAGAATAGTGAAAAACTATTGGCCAATATCTATATAAATGAATTTGGCAAAACAGACCTCAATGTAAATACAGCCATTAAAATAAGTAAAAAATGGTCTAGCGCCTTATTGCTTCACGATAACTTTTTAAATAATAAAAATATAGATTTCAATAAAGATGGATTTCGTGATTTACCAACAGGAAACCAATTTAGCCTAGTAAACCGTTACAAGTATGATGATTCAAAAGGAATGATGGTGCAATTGGGTTTTAAACTAATGACCGATAGAAAAACAGGAGGACAAACTTCATTTGATGCAAGTACAGATAAGGGCACGAATAATCATTATGGATTAAGCATTAACACCAATCGCTATGAAGGATTTGCAAAAATAGGATATGTATTTCCGCAGAAAGTATACAAGAGCATTGGGTTGCAATTAGCCGGAATTAGCCATACACAAGATTCTTATTTTGGCCTTACCAACTACAATGCAAAGCAGCAAAGCTTTTATAGTAATTTAATTTATCAATCCATTATAGGTACTACTATCCATAAATTTAGAACAGGATTGAGTTTTCAGTATGATCAATACAATGAAGATTTTAAGAACAACAATTACAAGAGAACTGAAATAGTACCCGGTGCATTTTTCGAATACACATATACCCCTAATGAAAAATTTAGTGCAGTTGGTGGCATTAGAATTGACAACAATAATTTATACAATACATTCATTACTCCGAGATTGAATATTCGATATGAACCCATTAAAGGATCGGTATTTCGTGGAAGTATAGGAAGAGGGCAAAGAACAGCCAATATTTTTGCAGAAAATACCAGTGTATTTGTAAGTGCAAGGCAAGTAAATATATTCGCAACCAATGCAAAAGGAGCATATGGTTTAAATCCAGAAATTGCCTGGAATAAAGGAATTAGTTTTGATCAAAAATTTAGATTGTTCCAAAGAAATGCATCGCTAAATATAGACTTTTATAGAAATGATTTTATAGATCAGGTAATTGTAGATGTAGAAAACGCAAGGCAGGTACAGTTTTATAATTTAGCTGGAAAATCTTATTCCAATAGTTTTCAAACAGAGCTTACTATTAATCCTGTAAACAAATTAGATATCCGCCTAGCATATAGATATTTTGATGTAAAAACCACGTATAGTAATCAATTACTAGAAAGACCATTTATATCGGGGCACCGTGCATTTATAAGTGCAGACTACGCAGTAAATAACTGGAAATTTGATTATACCATTACCTACAATGGAAAGAAAAGAATCCCTAGCACTATCAATAATCCCCCACCATTTAAATTAGCAAATTATTCACCAGATTTTGTTTTGATGAGTGCTCAAATTAGCAAAACATTTGGTAATAAAAACCCAATGGATATTTATATTGGCGCAGAAAATATCACTAACTTTTTTCAAAAAAATGTAATTGTTTCTGCCGAGCAACCATTTAGTCCTTATTTTGACGCTTCCATGGTTTGGGGCCCAATCAATGGGAGAATGCTATATATTGGCTGGAGATTAAAAATAAAATAATATGCTATGAGATTATTTGCAAAAATAAAAGCTGCTATCATTTTTTCATACTGCTTAAGTTTAGTGCATACAATGAATGCACAAGAAAGCAGTAAACTTACTCGTGAAAAAAATTTGGTTCATGATATTGATGGTATTATACAATCTCAGGTAAACAACAATGAAATTCCCGGAGCAGTAATTCTCATAAAAGAAGGTAATCATATTATTTTAAAGAAAGCATACGGCTATGCAAAAAAGTTTGATCAATATGGCAAGAATCTAATTGATCCAGAACCATTTACTACTGCCTATTTGTTCGATTTAGCTTCTTTAACAAAAGTAGTAGGCACAACCACTGCAATCATGTATTTAGCAGATCAACATATTATTTTAGTTGATGACCCTGTAAGTAAATATATAGATGCATTTAACACTGTAGAAAAAAAAGCCATTACTATTAAACATTTATTAACGCATACTTCAGGATTGCCAGAATGGTATCCCATGTATTATAAATCGAATAAGAAGGAAGATACTTATGCTTTAATTGCCAGTTTACCATTAAGCTATCCAATAGGTGTAGAGAGAAAATACAGTGACCTAGGCTTTACCATTTTAGGCCAATTAATAGAAGTAGTAAGCGGTAAACCTTTAGAACAATTTATACAAGAAAAAATTCATGGCCCGTTAAAAATGATGCATACCATGTATAATCCATTAAAGAATGGGAATACATTAAAAATAGCACCAACATCATTTGGCAACCCTTATGAAAAGCGCATGGTGTATGAACCTGCGTTGGGGTTTAGCAAAAAAGAAATAAACCCCACCAGTTGGAATGCATGGAGAAACTATAGTTTAATAGGGGAAGTAAATGATGGTAATGCATGGTATGCCAACGGAGGTATTTCAGGAGCAGCAGGTTTATTTTCAACCTTAGATGATCTTCAATTATTGGTAGATTTTTTAATGCAAAAAAATATAAACAAAAGAAACCCCATCATTTCCCAAAAAACAATACAAGAATTTTTAACCAAAGATGAGTTTAATAACGGATTAGGTTGGATGATGGACACTACCATTTCCTTACTAAAGAATGCCCCAGCAGGATCCTATGGTCATACAGGTTTTACAGGAACCAGCATAGCCATTATTCCCCAATACAAAATATCGGTAGTACTTTTAATTAATCGGCAACAAAAAGGATTGCTCAGCAATGGAACCTATTATAATGTAAGCCCATTAAGAGCAAAAGTAATGCAAGCAATACTAGAATACGCTCAATAGGCCAATATACCCAATTCGGGGTATTGCAATAAGAATGGATATTCTTAATCTTTGTTTTACAATAAATATTTAAGAATATGGTTGTTATAGGGCATAAAAGCATTATATTGATAAGCGAACCAGTAAAAAATGCTTGTACCGAATGTGGGATTAATCAACCACATGAATTACAAATTTATCAGAAATACGTTCATTTATTTTGGATTCCATTTTTACCAGCAGGAAAAACAGGGTATTGCGTATGCAAACATTGTGGAAAAGTAGAGAAGCAAGATGAGTTCAATAGCAGTTTAAAAGATCAATGTTATAATTTAAAGCAACAAGTAAAAGCACCAATATGGATGTATACAGGAGCAGTATTATTATTACTCCTCTATGTATATTTAGAATGGAAAGAAAGAAATGGATAAATATTTTTATTATAAATTTCAACTAAACCAACCACAAAAATGAAAAAAACACTCCTGGCAATTTGCTCAACAGTTATGTTGATTGGCGTTGCTTGTACAGAAAAAAAAGCTACAGAAACAACAACAACTGCTACTTTTAGTATGGACAGTGCAAAACTAGCTATTGCAAGCAGCAACAAAAGCTATGGCGAAAGTTTTACCAACAAAGATTCTGTTTCTTTTGTAAGTCATTACACAAAAGACGCCTGTTTATTTGTGAGTAATATGCCTCGTTTATGTGGTCCTCAAGCTTTAAATGGATTCTTTAATGCATCATTGGCCATGGGTGTTGGAGGAATTGACCTTACAACAGAAGAGTTAATGGGCGATGAAAAAGGCTTAACAGAAATAGGAAATTATCAATTAAAAGATAGCAAAGGAACCATTATTGATAAAGGCAAATTCATAGTTGCGTGGAAACAAGAAGATGGTAAATGGAAAATGTACAGAGATATTTTTAACAGTGACAATAGCCCAGCACCAGCTAAATAATTTATTCAACCAATAAAAATTGTTTCAATATACACTGCCCCTAAAAAGTATTACACTTTATGGGGGCATTTTTATTTAAACTATCTCCTCCTTATGTATACCAAACGCTTTGTACATTCTGCCCCTATCAAACATTTTTTCATTGTTTGCAATTACAATAGTGGCAACTCCATTTCCAATAAAATTGGTAATAGCCCTAGCTTCCGACATAAATCTGTCTACCCCTAACAATAGTGCAAGCCCTTCTACAGGAATAACTTTAGTTGCTGTAAGTGTAGAAGCTAAAATAATAAATCCGCTACCCGTAACACCTGCAGCCCCTTTAGACGTAACCATTAAAATACCAATGATGGTAAATATTTGCTCTACGGTAAGGTGTACATCAAAAACTTGTGCCAAAAAAATAATGGCCATAGACAAATAAATAGAGGTTCCATCTAAATTAAATGAGTAACCTGCAGGTACAACCAATCCTACAACAGACTTATGACAACCCATGTGCTCTAACTTTTCCATTAAAGATGGCAATGCAGCTTCAGAAGAAGAAGTACCTAAAACAATCAGCAATTCATTTTTAATATACCCCAAATATTTCCAGATACTAATTTTGTAAAAACGCAATATAGAACCAAGAATGAGGAAAATGAATAAAGCCATTGTTAAATAAACACAAGCCATCAATTTACCTAAAGGCAGTAAAGTAGAAATCCCATATTTTCCAATAGTGAATGCCATTCCACCAAAAGCACCGATAGGTGCAAATTGCATAACCCAATGCAAACCCCTGAATACATATTTAGATACCCAATAAATTTTTGTTAATATAAATTCTTTGTGCTTGTATTTGCTAAGTAAAATACCTGCAAGAATAGCAAATAGCAATACTTGAATAGTAATATTGTCTTTAAAAAAATGAAGCCATGAAATAGCAATAGGGGCGCCACTATACTTACTAATATCTCCTTTACTTACAGCATCGGTATTAACAGAACTACCAGGTTCTACAATATATCCTACTCCAATTCCAATGATTAGCGCAATAGTGGTAACAATTTCAAAATAGAGTAATGCCTTTCCACCAACTTTACCCACTTTTTTTAAATCACCCATTCCACAAATACCAGTAATTATAGTAACCAAAATGATTGGGGTAATAAATAGTTTAATAACATCAATAAAGTATTTCCCCAATGGTTGCATAGCAACACCAGTAGCAGGAGATAAATGCCCCAACACAATACCACCAGTAATTGCTAATAAAACCCAAAATGTAAGGTTGGAAAATATTTTTTTTACCATAACTAAAATTATCAATGAGGAGAATTACTTAATTACATCATTTACAATTCCAACACAAAACTTTATTTCCTCATTAGTTAATTGCATTATCCTAAAGGTCTCCCCATCTTTATCAATATAATTATAAACAGTAGCATAGTTTTTAGGTAATGTTCCTGTAATTTTCTTAACAAAATTTAATGCAATCAAAAAGGTTCCCAAATAAGAAGGATGCGAGCCATCGGTATGAAATAAATTCATTGCAGCATTTTTTTCTCTAGCTATTGCCCAACTGTCTCCAACAGGAACTACAGTAGCATTATTTTTATTAGCCAAAGACTTATATGCTTCACTAATTACTACTTGAGTTTCTGGAGTTTTTTCTCTGGCCCATGTACTATACAAATATGGTTTTGACCCATTCGAAATAATATAATTACAAAATTGTTTACCATAGAATTCTAAACTGTCTTTGTGCTGAATGGGCCACATACTATTATCTTGAATTACTACAATATCAAATTTATTACTAGCAATTATTGATTTAGACTTTAAACCTCTTAACCCATTCCAATGTTCTCCTAAATTAGCACCCCCTACCGTAGATTTTCTACATATTATTTTAGTATCCATGCTATCAGTAATTAATCCAATCATTTGAGACAGATTATTATAGTATACATAACTGTTTCCTATAAACAAAACCCTAACTGTATCTCTTTGAACATTAGCCAGCACAGATCCAGCAAAAAATAACAATAAAATAGTTAACCCTTTTTTCATATAAATTTCAAATTAATCTAAATATGGCTATTTGTTAATAGGTGTTACATCGAATAATGAAGGTAATACAGTAGGAATGGATTTATTGATATCAATTTCAACTTGCGGATAAATGAATCGCTGAGGAAAACTAGTTCCAAAATTCAAAGGCACTTTAACTTTAATATCTGATTCCTTAAATGTTCTTCTTAAATCATTAAATCCCTCAATTTGGCCAATCATGGTAATATATCTTTCCTCTAAAATTTCACGGAGTAATGCTCTATCTTGAGCAATACTTGTACCTGCATTTTCAATACCTCCAGCTAAAAAATCTGCTGCAACATAAGGCTCATATTTAAAGTTCCCAGAAATTAAATAGGTACTATTAATATAAGCCCCAGTATTCATATATGCCCTATAATTATTTAATCTAGAAAGTCCTGCAGCAAATCCATTCAATCTCGCATCTGCTTCAGCTAAAATCAATAAATTTTCAGCATAAGTTGCCAAAGGGAAATAAGTATTTTGACCAAAAAAACCATTGACGGTAAAATTTAAATTAGATGCAGAATTATAGAAGTAACTCCATCTTGCTCTTTCAACAGTTTTTGAATTACTTCTATTCCCAGCTTTTGTTGGATTTAATATATTAACTCCAAACATCCCAGTAGCGTCAATCCAATTTCGCCTATCTAAAGATAAAAATTGAAAGTATAAATTAAATGCACTGCGGTTTGTTTCGTAATGAGGTGCCATAAAGTTATTGGCTTGTGTGCTAATTCCAACTTGAGCTGCTACCAATGCTTTTTGATAATCGCGTGTATGCATGTAATACCTTGCTTTTAGGGTATTCGCTGTTTGAATCCATTTGGTCATATTCCCACCAAAATGAATGTCTTGAGCAGTAAAGCTTACAAATGCAGAAGAATTTAAATTAATGATGGCACTATCTAATAAATTTTGAATGGAAGCATAAACAGCAGTTTGTGCGTCAAATGCAGGACTTTGAATTTGATCATTTGAAGCTTCGCGATATGGTATATCTCCCCAAAGTGCAGTTGTAGTACCCAATAAATTGGCTTCAATTACTTGAGCCACACCTATCATTCTTTTGTTGTTCACTACCAGCGCTTTTTGCTTAAGCACTTTGATATTTTTATATACTCCAGAGTAAATACTTTCCCAAGCCTGATCAAAATTTCTAGCAATTACAGAATATTGATGATAGCTTTGATACTGTTGTGTATAGCCTCTAAAATATCCAGACCACATACCAGCAAATCTGGCCAAATCTCCTTCTTGAATATTCATATTCCCTACCATAATACTCGTAAGCATACTGTTAGGATCTGCATCTAGTGGATTGTTAGGATCTGTATTGATGCCTTCAACTAATTTGTTACAAGAAGTAACAAGCAAAGCAACAATGAATAAACCGTATATATATTTTTTCATTAGAATAATTTTTTGGTATTTAGAAATTAAGCTTTAATGTAAAAAGAAAAGATTTGGTTGGAGGATTTACAAAATAAATAACGCCTCTACCCGAACCAGATCCTGAAACATTCGCATCAGGGTCGTATCCACTAACCTTACTAATGATGAATAAATTTCTTCCACTCAATTCTAAACCAATTGAGCTAAGTCCTAATTTTTGCTTTAAAAAATTACTAGAAATATTATAGCCCAGATTGATTTCTCTAAACCTTGTCCAGGTTGCATCTTCTAAAAAGTTTTCGCCTACATTTCCAAACCATCCACCTGGTCCTGTATACCAACTTTGATCTAGTGCTACATCCCCTGCTCCAAAATTTCCAATATTACCTCTGAAAGGTGTTCCTGCAGCAATGGTGGTTCCTTTGTATGTTTTAAGGGAAGTTGTTGATGTTCTTTCAAACCCAACGGTGGCGCTGGTTCCGTAGTCTAATAAAACAGCTTCTGTGCCATTAATTACTTGACCACCTTGAGAATGTTCTAAAAGGGCGTTTAAGTAGAGTTTTTTATACTTTAAGTTGAAACCAAAAGCAGCTCTCCAATCTGCATTAGGATCACCAATAGGAACTGCAGTGGGATCAACAGTAGGAAATCCATTTGCATTTAATACCCTTTTACCTGCTGCATCTTTTTGAAAAACGTTTGAATACAAAATTCCCAATGGATATCCTTCAACTGCTCTTGAAGAAACACCTGCGCTACCACCTAGCGTAATTGATCCTGCTCCACTTAAATTAGTAACCAGGTTTTTATTGCGGGTCCAATTTAAATTAACATCTAAAGTCCAATCATTTTTTGCTAACACATTGTATCCTAAATCTATTTCAACACCTTTATTTTCAATTGTACCTGCATTGGTATAAAAAGTATTGTATCCCGATGCTGGAGACTGAGTAACTGAAATTAAAGCATCCACCGTTTCGTTAGAATAAGCAGAAATACTAAAAGAAAGTTTATTATTTAAAAATCTTAAATCAATACCAGCTTCCATTTCTTGCTTTCTTTCAGGGCGCAAAAACGGATTGCCTTTATTTACGCTTTGTATATAAGAACCTGTACCATATAATGCTGGATCCAACGCTCCACCTAATCCATCAACCCAAGTTCTTGTTACATAATTAGTGGCAGTTTGATATGCCTGAGGCTGAACCCCTACAATTCCCATTGAAGCTCTTAGTTTACCAAAAGACAACCATTTTGCTGATTGTAATTTTTCTAATTTATTAAACTGCCATGCTATATCTGAAGATGGATAAAAGAAAGCTTTCTTAGCCAATTGCCCAAATGTAGATGCTGCCTCTAATCTTCCAGTTACATTTACAAAAAATTGATTGTCCCAAGCCATCCCAATACTGCTATATCCTGCATTGGTAAGCCTATTTAAATAACTATCTGATGCTGCAAAGTTAGAAGGCGTTACATTATTAAAGTCTCTTGGACCATTGGGTAAAATAAAATTTAAGGTTTGTCCACCAATATTGGTTGTTTTTAAACTGTTATAGTTAAAACCCAACACCATATTACCATCCAGCTTCTCCGTAAAATCATGCGTTGCTCTGGCAATTACATCTAAATTAAATTGAAACTCACTGTATTCATCTCTATCATACCTACCCGTATTTGCATTAGCAGTGAAATAAGGGAAATAATTGGTTTGTTGATCTGTAAAGAAATCAACACCTGCTCTTGTAGTTAAGGTAAACCATTGTGCAGGTTTTATATTTATTTCTGCCGAGTTGATAAATCTATTTACACGAGAAGTGTTTTGCAAAGAATTAATATTCACAATTTCTTTTGGTGAATGTATTTCTAATGTTCCGCGTCCTAAAAGTAAATTTATAGAATTATAACCACGAATCCTATAGACGTTTACTTATTATGCAAAGATGAAAATGGTGGGCGCCAAAAGATGGCGTGGGGGATACATAATTAATGTTTATTATTTTTAGTACTATCAATTTTAATCAACAACGCTTCTCTTACTAAATTAAAAGCTTCTTCTTGGTTATATTTTTCTGTTGGTCGTATCAGTGCTTTTATATCACCTATAAATTCATCATCCTTCATTTTGGCCTCCATGTTTTGTAAATACAGTTTTTGAGTTGGTGGTTGGTCTACCACAAAATCCATGTAGGTATGATAACAATGAAGTAATGCCTCTTTATTCATGTTGGGTAATTGAATCATCGCTTTGTACATGTCGTATAAATCACGGCCTTTTCTTCGTTGATATAATGCCCTCAATTTTGTACCCAATAATTCTTCTACTTGGTAAGTAGTTATATCACATCCACCTTTGAACCAAGAAGAATTTACTTGAAATGGAAATTGCTGATATCCCAATACGGAAAAGTGTTCCCTGCAATTAGTTTCCACCTTTAAGCGCAAATTTTGTATAGGAGGAAACTCAGATTCAAAACGATACTGCAACGTAAAATTATTCTCCTTTTGTTTTCTTAGTGGCTCACCTAAAAAAGTTAACTTTTCTCTTAAACGATTTGCTATCGCACCAAATGGCTCTGCTGTTATCTGCACCAAATCTATATCCTCTGAGTACCTAGGTTGTGGGCTTAAGTAAAGTTTATGTAAGGCTGTGCCTCCTCTAAATGCAAGACTTTTTGCCAAATATTCATCAGAGAAAATTTCTACCAATGCACGGCATATTACCAAGTCTTGTTCTACTTGATCATTGGTTTGCCATGGTACATAATTAGCCCATTCGGTAATATATGCCTGCGGTATCATTCGTTAATATCAATTACAGTGTTTATGATAACTTTCCATCGTTCATCTGTTTCAAAACCTTTTGAAGAGCCAGTTGCTTTTAAGGGTATTCTAAATAAAGGAGTTTTATTTTTATCCAATGCCTTAAATAAAGCATTAGATAAAAGTTGATTATCTAATACTTTATCCAATAAATATCCCAATCGCTGCAATGTGGTTACGGGTACATATTGAAGCAAGTTTTTATCAAATGCACTTGGTTCGATACTTTCAGCTAACTCAGCCAATACAAATGCTACTCTATTAATACCACCTACCCTTTTGGCGTATTGTATTAAATCTGTTGCAGTTAAAGCAGCATTAGAAATTTTCAAATATCCTGCTTCAGTTTTTCTAGTGTCTAATAATTTTTGAGGAATTTCTCGCTTGCTGATATAATTTATCTTGATTCCCTTTTTTTGCATTGGCCGCAATACAGGAAACGAGGTAATAACAAAAAATTCTTGCGGCTGTTGATGAGAGGAACCATGGTATGCAGCAGCATTAAGTAAACTAAGGTAATAAGGCCTTTTTAACTCATTCATGAATGAATCTAAAAACAAACTAGGCGGTAAAATTCCTTTTGATTTGTACTGAGGAGTTATAATTAAATAATACCCTTTATGAATTGAAATAATCTGCTCTTTATCTACTAACCGTTTTAGTGCTGATTTAATAGCAACCCAATTTTGGCTAGAAAACACCTTTCTTACTTCATCCAAAGCAAAACCATACTTACCCTGAGATAATAGATCTCTAGCATAGCTTTCTAGTGTTTTTTTGTTTTTAATTGCCACCATTTAAGTAATATTTTGCAAAAGGTACTGAAAAAAAGCACTTTTCGCAAATATTTTATCTACCACTTTGTTGATGTCATAGCTGTTGTTAAACAAAAAAAGCCCCGAATAATCGGAGCTTTAGGTTGCCTATGGGTGAAAAAATGATCATTAACAGCAATAAAAAATTTGATATACTTAAACACGTTAAGCATTTTAAACAATTAGATCGCCCCTATTATAAATTTGAGATTGGTTTAATGAAGCCTTTTTCTAGTGACGAATCATTTGTTGAAATTGAAATTGAATATGAACAAGAATATAAATATGAGCTTACTAAGTTTAGAATGTATTTGAACTAAATTATAGTATAAATTATCTCAGGCATACCATTAGAGGTTTTAGCTCTCCACAAACAGCTGTTTCTGCATATTGCATTTCAGTCGGATGGTTTCAAAGGCACCAAAGCGATTATGTGCAATACGTAGATGGGCTTCACCAAAAGCAGGATCGGTTGGCTTGGAGATGTTAAACTGTTTCATAAAGTGGTCTGGCTCATCATCATCATCAGGATCTACCGTATCTGCGTTATCAGCAATGTCATAATATTCTGGTCGTACTAAAAACATCGCCACATCAATTTCACTAACAAAAATATTTTTTTCTCTCAGATGGCGAACATTGGGCAATTGAAATTCTTCACCATGGTCTATATCAATTTCGGTAGTAAGTAGAATTGGAACAGAAAAATCAATGGCTATTTGCTTTATTTGTTCCATCAACATAATTGAAGCTGTAATCGGATCAGATGCTTCAGGAAGTGCAATACGATCTAGATTATCAATCATAATAAAGCCAGGTTTCTGCTCCATACTTTCTATTTGTGCTCGTAATCCAGGGATAGTACAGAGGGGATGATCTTCAATCAATAAATTATTAGAGAGATCTTTTAGTTCATCTATTTTAACATATATATTTTCTAATATGCTGGGTTCGGTAATTTGATCAAAGATGGCACTCATGTCGGTGGATGAATAGAGGCTAATAAATCTTTTAGCCAGCTCAAAGCCGCTTATATCGGGGCTTACCATTAGCACTTTAATTGGGTTTGTTTTATTAACTATCAGATGCATTATGATATTCAAAAGAAATGCTGTTTTACCTGTACAGGGTTTAGATCCCAATAAATAAAGATGCTTTGGCTTAAAGCCGTTAATTGCGCGATCAAGATTGGGGAAACCAGAAGAAATAGCATTGCTATCCTTATCTATATGTTGTAGATTGATAAGGTGATCCATTTCTTTTTCTAATAAGTGTTTAAGCGACTGCATGGTTGTATATTTTGGGATGACAAATTTAAGTAATCAGTTTGCCATCTATTTATAGAGTAAGTTGTTGAAGAATGGATGAAAAATTTGAAATTCATTTACTGGAATGAGTTGTACGCTAGGATTAAGATTAAGCTCACATTTAATAGTTCTCCCGAACTCACTTGAACAGCCATAATGCATGCAATGTATAATTACCTGACCTTGTTCTTGTGCATTGGCTAACAAGGTTTCAATTGCCTCGTTGTTTACTTGAACTAAGGTTTTGATGGGTTTTGATAAAATTTTATCCATAGCAACAAAGTATAAAAAAGGATAAGGGAAAAAAGCAATGTGCATAAAAAAGAAGGGGCAAAAAAGGAAATGTGCACAAAAAGAAGAGATGAATTATTGAATTGTTTTATGTGTATAAATAAATCAGAAAGGAAAGAAGAAAACCAAATCCTTTTACATTATTTTATTCTAAGTGAGTGGAAATTTG
>JAVHPL010000070.1:0-4137 GCA_036170555.1 Sediminibacterium sp.
CCCAGGCCTTGCTCTTCTATACCAGCAGCAGCAGGTTCCGCACCTACATATTTACTAGGATCTGCAGCCCCATGGGTTTTACCGAATGTATGTCCTCCTGCAATTAATGCAACTGTTTCTTCATCGTTCATAGCCATACGCTCAAAGGTTTCTCGAATGTCTCGGGCAGATGCCAACGGATCAGGGTTGCCATTGGGCCCCTCAGGATTTACATAAATCAATCCCATTTGAACAGCGGCCAACGGATTCTCTAAATCGCGGTCTCCTGTATATCGTTTGTCTCCCAACCACTCTCGCTCAGATCCCCAATAAATATCTTCTTCTGGTTCCCATACATCTGCACGACCGCCACCAAAACCAAATGTTTTAAAGCCCATTGATTCTAGTGCAACGTTGCCGGCTAAAATCATTAAATCGGCCCAAGATAATTTGTTGCCATACTTCTGCTTAATAGGCAATAGCAACAAACGTGCTTTGTCTAAATTGGTATTATCTGGCCAACTATTTAATGGGGCAAAACGTTGTGTTCCTGATCCTGCACCACCTCTTCCATCAGCAGTTCTATATGTTCCTGCACTATGCCATGCCATGCGAATAAAAAATGGACCGTAATGTCCAAAATCTGCAGGCCACCAATCTTGAGAATTGGTCATTAAATGAGTTAAATCTTTTTTTACTGCCGATAAGTCTACAGTTTTGAATGCCGCAGCATAATCAAAATTTGCATCCATTGGATTAGACAATAATGAATTTTGACGCAGTATATTTAATTTTAATTGATTCGGCCACCAATCCCGATTCTTGGTACCACCTCCAGCAGCTTGCAAAGATTTAGCCGTTGCTCCTGTAAAAGGGCATTTTGCTTCTGCTTGGTTGCTAGAAGCATCTTGATTATTCATATTTTCCATGTTTCTTTGAATTTTGTAAGTACAATAGTTAGATATCTGTAAAATTACGAAAACCCTCGTTTACAGAAAAATTATTTTCAACTTGAATGAGAAACAAATGAGGTATAAAAATGTTTAATCCTTTTTCTTAAATGCTTTAGAATACATGCTAATATGCTGTTGCGCTATATCAGTCCATTGAAATTTTTCTGCCACCATTTTTACTGCATTTCTTCGTTTTTGTTCCCATATTCCATCTGTAATTTCTTTACTGCATTGTAATAAAGCCTTAGCTATATTGGTTGAGTTGTTCTCATTCAATACAATTCCTGCTTGGTAATTATTGATATAGCTTCCTAAATTGGTTTCTTTTGAAACAATAGAAGGCACGGAACAAGAAGCTGCTTCTAGAATAATGGAAGGGTCATATTCAAAAAGAGCAGGTTTAACAAGTGCATTCACTTTATTGAGCATTTCAAATTTCCTTATCCCCAAAAGATTTCCTTTAAACGTAACAAAATTGTGAATTCCTAAATGGGTAGCCAAGGCGTAAACTTGTTTTTTGTCTATTCCTTCACCAATAATCCATAGAAATCCTTTCCCATTATATTTTTGTAGGTATTCAGAAAAGCCATGTAATAAAATGGTTAACCCACTGAGTGTCAGTTCTATCTTTCCAAAAAAAGCAAAAATGGGCTCATCCGATTCCTCAAATTTATGGGGAGATATTATACTTCCATTGGTTAACCCATTGGGGATAATGACCAGTTTTGTATTATTTAAAATAGATTGATCATCTATAAATGCTATTTCTGTTTCCCCCTCAAAATGTAGGGCCGCTGCCCATTTCATTAAATTATTTTCAAATAATTTAAAGTACATTTTTTTGCTCAATCCATCTTCTTCTATATTTTTTTTATTATAAGTTCCATGTGGTGAATATACAAAATGAATCTTCCGTTTATTTAATTGGAATGCGATAGTAAAAAAAATGGGTATAAATCCCCCATGTAAATGCAGTATAGCGTCTGTGGGTAATTCATTAATAGCGAGGAGAATTTCAGAAGAAACAGACCATTGGTACTTCTTTACATGAAATACGATTGTTTGGAATGTTCTATTAGGTAGGTACTCATTTGGGTTGGTATTGATTTCCCAAAGCATTACTTGATGACCCAGTTTAGTTTGCTCTGCTGCCAATTGGTCAACCGTATTGGATAATTTTCTACTTATTGCATCTGTTTTATCAAAAACTAGGTGAATAATTTTCATTGGGTAAATCTATTTCTTAATGGAAATTATAAAAATAATCATTCAATACAAACTATGATTTGATATACTTGTATTAACAACATCATTATGGTAATATCTCCAATACTGAGTTCTACTAGTTTTGTTTTGCTGCTTGAATACGTTCATTTCTCATCATCCAATTTTTTTCGGGTAATTGTTGCTGAGCATAAATTTTCCCTTTGATAACTTCTTTCATAGAATTTCCTATTTCTGAAGCTTTTGTTGGATGAAGAGATTTGAGGGCTTCTAACAGTTCTGTAGGCATTTTGTAATACATGGCTTTATTAGATGTAAGGTTAAAATTATAGGGTGATGCAAAGGCAATTACTGGCAATTGCATAAACATGGCTTCTATTAGTGACCAATCATTATTGGGCTGGTAATAAGCATCCAGAAATACATAACAATTAGATCGAAGCATATTTAATACTCTTAGATCGGTAATAATGTCTAGTAGATGTATTGAATAATGTTGATGGTATTTTTCATAAACTGCTTCGGCATATGCATTGGCTTTCCAATTTCCACAAACCACAATGGGATATTCTGAAAATTGTAAAAAAGTGTCTAATACCACATGAATATCATTGCTAGGTTCAATTGGGCTGGTTAACAGTGCATATTTACCATATAGAAATGGATAGTTTTGTTGATCGGAAGAAGTGATAACCTCTTTTGTACAATTGCGTTGTAAATAATCATTGGTGATTACATGTAAATCATGTTGTAAAATGAATTTTTGCTCTTCTATATTTGCTATATGTGTCATAAATAATGATAATTATGCTACTTGTTCAACTAATACTTTTTCATATAAATCAATATGCTCTTTTGCTATACTATTCCATTGAAACTTTTCGTTTACCATTCTATAAGCATTTCTTCTTTTACTATCCCATTGGTGATTTTGATGATCTTTTAAACAAGCTATAAATGCTTTTGCTAGCATATTGGGGGTATTTTCATGTAAAACATATCCAGCATCATACGCTTTAATATATTCGCCCATATTGGTTTCTTCCGAAACAATTAAGGGAATTGAAGCGGCTGCAGCTTCTAACATGATGAATGGATCGTATTCGTATCTGGTTGGCATTACAAATACATCTACTTTATTTAGTAATTCCACTTTGGCATTTCCCAAAACACGAGGAATAAACTGTACGTTTTTTTCAATTTCTAGTTGGGCGGCTAATAGTTGAAGATCTTGTTGTTCTTTTCCTTCACCAACTATCCATAATTCTCCTTTTTCCATGTATTTGTGTTTGTATTCTGCAAACGCATACAGTAGAATGTCTAAGCCACTTTTTTCAATATTTAAATTTCCTATATATCCAAAAATGGGTATTATATTTTTTTTAATTTTTGGTGCAACTAATTTTTGAGTATTGGTTAATCCTAATGGGATTATGGCTACTTTTTTATTTACATCATTTCCATTTTCTATAAATAATTCTTTTTCATGTATCCCTTCAAATTGCATAGCAGCAGACCATTGAACAAGTAATTGTTCAAAAGAATGGAAATATAGTTTTTTGAGTATACCGGCTGTTTCTAAGTATTTTTTATTGTAGGTTCCATGCGTTGTATAAACAAATGGAATATTTCTTTTTTTAAGTTGAAATGCGATGGAAAAAAAGATGGGAATAAAACCACCATGGATATGTACAATGGTATCTTTTTTTAAAGTCTTAATTTCTTTAATAAATTGAGCTGTATTTGAACCTAAGAAACCATTAATATGAAATAGTTGAGTTGGGTAGCTTCTTTCTTGAATTTGATTGTGATCTTGCTCTGTGATTTCCCACAGTTTTACGGAATACCCCATTTTCAATTGTTCAGAAGCAAGTTGATCAATTGCTACTGCTACAGTTTTATTGATATTGTTATTTTTCTCAAATAAGATATGAATGATTTCCATGACTCAACTTTTAATGAAATAGTTATTGCTATTTCT
>JAVHPL010000071.1:0-12884 GCA_036170555.1 Sediminibacterium sp.
AGTGTACAATGAAGCTCAACTAAGCAAGAGAGAACAATTTAAACAGGCCGTTGCTTTTGCACAAAAAGTAAAAGCCAACCCTACAGAATATAAGCAGCTCATTAAAAAACTACCCAAGAGCCAAAGCATTTATCATGCGGTTATTAAAGCCTATATGCAATATTTAATTCCAGATCAATACCTCAACAGTTAGAAGTTTGCAGCAGCCCCTACCCCAAAAACCCCAATGGATCTTCGGGTTTATAATAAGGTAAAATGTATTTCAGGTTCTCTCCAGCTCTTAAGCGTTTGGTCAACACTTCATTCAGGATATTTCTATAATCGGTGGTAACACTAAGGTCTACCCCATTATCTAAATTTTCGGTTTCTAGTCCCTTCCAATTGCCATACATTTTGCCGCCCTTTACATTTCCGCCCAATGCAAACATGGCATTGCCATAACCATGATCGGTTCCATTGCTTTTATTACCCTTTAATCGTCGGCCAAATTCACTCATCACCAACACGGTTAAGCGCCCATGGTATTTATTTAAGTCGTTATAAAACGCATGCAGGTTTTGGCTTAAACTTTTTACCAAGCCCGGAAAACGATAGGCCTGATACTCATGCGTATCCCATCCGCCATAATCTACCGTGGCCACATGCATACCAATATCTAGTTTTACCAACTGGGCTATATTTTTTAAGCTCTTGCCAAAATCATCTTCCATATACGTGCCATTTCCTTCGGGCCTATAGGGTATGGCTTCTCCATTGCTTCTTCGCGGTATTTTCTTTTGCAATAAATCAATCGTGTAAAAAGTTTGCAAAGCAGTTCTTCCCAATTGAGATTGATCGCTATACGATTTTCTTATCAGGTTATTAAAATGCCCATCAGCCTGCAAAGCAAAATCACCCAATCCATTTACCGATACAGCCGTAGGTGATCCCCACAAACTCAAAGGCATAGCCGCCCCTGCTGCTATTGCACTAAAATTAGATTTATTGGGGATGGTATTTAAATACCTGGCCAACCATCCTTCCGAAATATTTTGTTTGCTTTGAATGCCTTTCTCTATCATATCCTGCGCATCAAAATGACTGCGGGTTCCATTCTTTAAACCACAGGCATGTATAATGGCCAGTTCATCGGAATCGTATAAATCTTTTAATTGCCCCGCCATGGAGTGCAACCTAAAATCTATATTACCCAATCCATTCTTTAGCATCAGGCCCATATTCTCTCCGCTCTCGGTTACCCGCAATACTTGTTCTCGATCGGCAAAATAATGCTTGTCATTCACAGGTGCTACCAACTGCAATCCATCACAGCCTCCTCTTAAAAATACCAGTACAAAAATTTCATTGTTGGCAATTTCTGCAGGGGTCATGGCAAGGCCACTAATGCCCGTAAGCATCATACCTGCCGTAGCAGATCCACACACTTGTAAAAAATCTCGTCTTTGCATATGAACGTTACTATTACCTTACCTGAAAATCGGGCAAGAGCAAAATAGCACTTACCAGCCAATTCATTTTCTCTGTTTTATAACTGCCCCTTAATTTAAAATCACTCTCTGCCTTGGCCCCATCTGCTAAATACACACTTAAGCCTTGCACTGTTTCTGGTGCAGGCAAATAACCTAATATTTTCTTGCACCAATATTGCACCACATCCTTACAGGTTCTTAACCCTTCGGGTGTTTGTGCGCCCATATCGGCCTTGGCATAATTATGCCAATAATAGTTCAATACATTGATTGGAAAATTCCATCTTCTCAACAACATTTCTGCATTTATCCAATAAGTAGCAATATCCGGATAACCCGTTGGGGTTTGCCAACCAAATGGCTGTTGCCCCATCTGTAATAAGGCCCACATTAAATTATCATTGGGAGTTACATCTGCATTTACGGCTCTTAAGGTAGAGATCACTAAATCTAATGGTCTTTTGATTTTCTCTCCCCAGGTTGTTCTGCATTCTTCTGATAATGCTATTACTTTTACTACTCTGGCTATTTGATCGGGATTGTCTACCTGTTCTAAAAATTCCCTGGCTGCCAAATCAATGATTTCTTGTGATGGATGATCGGAGATTAATCTAACGCATAATTTCTTGGCAATGAATTTAGCCGTTGCCGGATGGCTTGCCAATAAATCCAATACCTGCTTTCCGTCTTTCTGCGGCGCCTGATTGGGGCTAAACTCTACCCCCAATACCCTTTTTTGATAATTATCATGCCATTGTTCAAAATAATGAAACTCGCCCGTGTTAGGGAAATTTCCTCCCTTCCAATCTGCACTTCCATCGGCAATGGTCCAACCGGTAAAGGCTCTGGCTGCTTCATACACATCTTCATCTATATAGCCCTCGGGCTTGCCCTCTGTTGCTCCAGGCACTTCCCTCCATTTATTGTACAAATGGTTCATATAACTATCTGCCCCCATAGTATGCAACTCAAATAATTCTCTGGCATAGTTCTCGTTAGCGGGGCTAGCTTTACTGCTGGCATTGTCTAAATACACTTGCATGCATACAGATTTGGCCACATCTTCTAACATTTGCCTAAAATTGCCCAAAGTATTCTTCCTAATCACCTCCCTATCATAAATGGGAAATGAGATGGCTACACGGTCATCTACATAAATACTGATATTAAAATGGTTATGCCAAAAATCTACCAGCAATTCTCTTAATTGCCATTTGCTATATACCCCTCTTAAAATAGAGGCACCAATTACTTGCTTGGCTGGATAAATTTTTTCTGCATAAGGAACCGCATCACTATACAAGGGCCAATAGGCCGAGAGCAGATTTTCATTCACTTTATAAGGTCTATTTTCTTTTACTATATGCTTTGCTCCTGAAGACAAAATAGTTTCATAATCAATAGGATAAGAAAGTTGTTGAAACTTTTTTATCAATATAGGATCATCAGAATCTATAGGATTTAACTGTTCTTCTATATAGGGTTTAATACCCAATTCTCTAATGCGGGCCAAGCTATAATCATTAGGACCATAGCCCAATTTATTCAGCAACAAAAATTCTGTTGTGGGTGTTGCTATTTGGTTAAAGATGGGTATACGCATAGTTCGGTTACTGCACCAGAAGGTACGCAAACTCTAACGTTTAAAAAACGCTTTGATTGTTTTATTACCCATAATTAATAACCCTATTTATGTACTTCATTAGTAAAGTGAAAAACAATTTCGGGGTTATTGGTAATTTCGGTATTCAAGAACCATTCGCTCTGAGCTAAATATACTGGCTGCTCATCTTTATCCAATGCGGCATTGGCTTGTTTAAATCTAAGGAACTCCTCTAACTTTTTAGGGTCTTTACTGGTTAACCAGCAGGCTTTAAAAAAAGGCAGGGTCCTAAACTCACAAGCCGCCCCATATTCCTGCAATAATCTATATTGAATTACTTCAAACTGTAGTTCTCCTACGCAACCAATGATTTTTTTATTGCCCCCAAATTGGGTAAATAATTGGGCTACTCCCTCATCTGTCAACTGACTTATTCCTTTATCTAACTGCTTGGTTTTCATAGGATCTTTATTCACCAACTCTTTAAAAATTTCAGGTGAAAAAGTGGGTATTCCCGAGAAGTAAAAGTCTTCGCCCTCGGTCATGGTATCGCCTATTTTAAAGTTGCCCGTATCAAATAAACCTACCACATCTCCCGCATAAGCATCTTCTACTATCTCCTTGGTTCGGGCCATAAAACTATACGGATTGCTAAAGCGCATATCCTTATTATTGCGCACATGGTGGTAGTACTTATTGCGTTCAAACCTACCACTACATACGCGCATAAAAGCAATTCTATCTCGATGCTTGGGATCTAAATTGGCATGTATTTTAAAAATGAAGCCACTGAATTTATCTTCTCCTACATCAATGGTTCTGGTAGTGGTTTCTCTGCTTCTAGGTACAGGCGCTATTCTAATGAATGTATCTAGCATCTCCTTTACCCCAAAATTATTTACGGCACTACCAAAAAATACGGGGGCTATCTTCCCCTTTAAATAATCTGTAGGGTCTAATGCGCCATATACCCCATCTATTAGTTCTACATCTTCCCTTAATTGATTGGCATCTCGCTCGCCTATTTTAGCATCCAAAACCGCATCATTTAAATCAGTAATGGCAATGGTATCTTCTTCTGTGGCCTTAGTACTGGCCGCAAATAATCGCAGGCTTTGATTGTCTAAATTATATACCCCCTTAAATTCCTTGCCACTATTAATGGGCCAGGTCATTGGATGAAGATATATGCCTAGTTCCTTTTCTATTTCTTCTAATAAATCAAATCGGTTTTTACCGTCTCGGTCCATCTTATTAATAAATACAATCACGGGTGTATCGCGCATGCGGCATACTTCCATCAATCTTCTGGTTTGAGCCTCTACTCCATTTACACTATCTATCACCAATATTACACTGTCTACTGCGGTAAGGGTTCTATACGTGTCTTCGGCAAAATCCTTGTGACCTGGTGTATCCAATAAATTAATGAGGGTATTGGCGTATTCAAAACTCATTACCGATGTAGCTACCGATATACCTCTTTGGCGCTCTATTTCCATAAAGTCACTGGTGGCCCCTTTCTTTATTTTATTGCTTTTTACAGCTCCTGCCACCTGTATTGCACCTCCAAATAATAGTAATTTCTCGGTTAAAGTGGTTTTACCCGCATCGGGGTGAGAGATGATGGCAAAGGTTTTACGCCTATTGATTTCTTTTTCGTACTTCATGCTTATATAATAAAAAGCGCCCCAAATGATATTTGAGGCGCGAAGGTAATTCAATATTAGTTTAATTAAGACTTCTAAAGTCTACTGGAACCAGCTTACTTACGCCAGGCTCTTGCATGGTTACCCCATAAATTACATCTACTGCTCCCATGGTTTGCTTATTATGGGTTACAATAATAAACTGTGAATTATCGCTAAATTTCTTAATCATTTGGGTAAACTTACCTACGTTGGCATCATCCAGCGGTGCATCTACCTCATCTAAAATACAGAACGGTGCTGGCTTAATTAAGTAAATAGCAAATAATAAAGCGGTTGCCGTTAAGGTTTTTTCTCCTCCACTCAACTGGGTAATAGATGATGGTCTTTTCCCCTTCGGCTTGGCCACAATTTCAATTCCTGTTTCGGCTAAATTATCTGGGTTTACCATAATCATATCGGCCGTATCCTCTTCGGTGAATAGGGCCTTGAATACTTTCTGAAAATTCTCTCTTACTTTATTATAAGTATCTAAAAATAATTGATTGGCTGTTGCTTCCACCTCTTGTATAGTTAACAACAAACTTTCTTTTGCACTTACCAAGTCATTCTTTTGCTCTAAAATAAAGTCGTACCGCTTTTTCATTTCGGTATACGCTTCTATGGCTGTTGGATTTACTTCACCCATGTTTTCTAATCGCTTGCGCATTCTGTCTGATGCTGCTTGCAAATCTTCTAAAGATGTTTCTGTTTTTCTTGCCTCATCTAAAATTTCGTCTAATTCTATTTTAAACTCTACACTTAACCGTTCTTTCATACCAGCTAATTGTAGTTTTAACTCATTTATCTTGTCTTTAATTTCATTTACTAAATGATCTATCATTTCCTTGCTCTTCACTTTCAACCGCAAGGCACTCTCTTTTTCCTGTAACGCATTTCTGAAATTATAGTATGCTTGGTCGGCCTCATTTAATTTTACTTCCTCTGTTTCTTTTGCTTTCATTAAACTCACCAACAAATTATCTACTTCTACCAGGGCTTCATTTCCTTCTACAATATCAGCTTCGGCCTCTGCCAATTGTGCTGTATTTAATTTAATCTGTTCATGCAAATCGTTCAATTGATTCTCTTTAAACAGCAACTCTTGTTTAAGTGTAGTAATTTTACTCTGTTGACGTGTAAATTGTAAGTTGGTTTCATTAAACTGACCTGATGCAAAATGATAGGCTTGTTCAGCGGCTTGATAGTCTTGCTCTATATTGCGCATTTCCTCTGTGGTAGCAGCCAACTGTTCATTTAATTTGATCAATAATTCACGGGTTTCGGAAATACTATCTTGCTCATCTGCCAGTCTTCCTTCAATTTCAAATAATCGTTGTTCCCCATTTTGCTGGGCTGCCAATAAATTTTCAATTTTATTTTTAGCAGCAAATACCTGATTGGTTATTTGATTAATTTCTTGTTCGGTTGCACGAATAGCATGCTCTTTTAGTTGATCACTAAAGGCAACTACTTCATTGTGCTTAAACTGAATATCCGATTTTAATAAATTAACGATAGATTCCTGATCTATAATTTCTTCTTGTAGCTTTTCTAAATTTTTGGCTCTTCCAATTTTCTTTCCTTCAAATAAACCAACACTACCACCTGTAAGGGTATATTTTCCCTTTACATATTTACCAGTTTTTTCTAAAATGACCGCTCCTTGACTATTGTTCAGCGCTTCATCGTTTTCGCCAATATACACATTGGCCAATAAATATTCAGCCAGTTTTCTGTATTGATCATCTACCTCAATTACATCCATTGCTTTAAATGTATTGTTGGGCTGATGGGTTTCTACCCTCAAATTGGCAAATTGATCTAGCATAAAAAAATTGGCTTTCCCTTTTTTATGGGCATCCAATAAATGAACGGCTTGCAAGCCTTCAGCCAAATTATTTACTACGTAATAGTTTAAATAGGGTTCCAATACATTTTCTACTGCTGCCCTAAATTCTTCCTTTACATAAATTATATCAGAAAGAATGGGTGCTGCATGGTTCCACTCACTATTTTTGTGTAAGAACTTAATACTCTCTGGATATCCTTCCATTGAGTCTATCAAGCTTTTTAATAAATTATATTCGTTTCTTTTAGAATCTAGTTTCCTATTTTCTTCGGCCAATTCACCCCTAAGTACTTCTAATTGTGATTGGGTTTCAAAAATCTGCTCCTTGGTTTTATCATGATGTTCTTGCAATTGCACCAAGTCTATTCGCTTGGCATCTAAAGCAGCTTCCTTTTCATTGCTTTCTACTTGCAATTGTTGTAATTGCTGTTTGCGATTTTCACTTTCCTCTGATAACTGCAACTGAGCCCTTTGCAAGTTTTGAATTGAAGTATCTGCAACAGCCACTTTTTTTTCTGCATCAAATTGATTGCGTTGAAATTGCTGATATTGATGGCGAACCGCATCTACCCCTGATCTCTTTTCATCAAATACTCTTCGTTTATCTTCTACTTCAAATTGAGCAGATTCTACGCGTTCTTGAAGTGCGTTAAGATTTGCTTCTTCCTCCCCCACTTGCAATTGAGAATATTCTATTGAATCTCCAATGGTTTTTAATTGACCCGTTGCTTTTTCTAAAAAGTCTTTTAAATTCGTTTCCTTTTCTTTTAAATATTGTAACTTCTGAGTGGCTAAATTTTTCTCATTTTCTTTGGTACGTAAATTTTGTTGCAACTCATTAAACCCATGTTGCATGCTTTGCAATTCACGCTCTTGGGTAATAAATGTTACTTTTTCTACTTCTATGGCTGCTTCATCGGTAGCAATTTCAGCTTCCAATTGCATTTTCTTATCTACTTCTGTTTCTTGTTGTTCGGTAAGTGATTTGTAAGAAATATTAAACCCTTCCAAAGCAGCTTTGGCTAATTCCACCGCTACTTCTTTGTATTCCTTTTTTATTTCATAAAATTTCTCGGCCTTTTTAGCTTGGCTTTCAAGGGTTTTAAGCTGATTATTAATCTCAAATAACAAATCTTCTATACGCGCTAAATCCTGCTCGGTTGCATCTAATTTATTTTTAGCCTCTTTTTTTCTAGTTTTATAAATGGTAATACCCGCAGCCTGCTCTAACATTCTTCTACGGCTATTTTCCTTGTCTTTAATGATATCATCAACCATGCCCAACTCAATAATGGCATAACTATCTGTACTTACCCCAGTATCTAAAAATAGGTTATGAATATCTTTTAATCTACAAGAAACATCATTTAGCCGGTATTCGCTTTCTCCATTTTTATAAAATCTACGCGTAACGGTAACTGTATTAAATTCAGTTGGTAATAAATTCTTCGTGTTCTCAAACGTTAAACTCACTTCTGCCAATCCACTGGCACTTCTGGTTTTACTTCCGTTAAAAACCAAGGCTTCTAAATTTTCACTTCTTAGGGCAGAGATTTTTTGTTCCCCAATTACCCAGCGAATACTATCAATGATATTGCTTTTCCCGCATCCATTTGGTCCGATGATACCAGTTATTCCCTCATCAAAGCTTACCACAGTTTTGTCGGCAAAACTTTTAAACCCTTTTATTTCTAATGATTTTAATCTCACGTTTATGGTATTTGTACCCACGAACATACTTTAATTGATCTATAATTGCTAGAAAGAAATAATGCTTGTGTATAAGAAGTGAAGAAGTTCATGTATACAGAATCAGGTAAAGATCAATTTACATTTTTTTAATTATTTATTTACAACTAACTAACTATAAATCAATATTTTATAAACTTTTATTTTAATTAAAATTAAAAATTATTTTAAGCCTAAATTCTCAAACATAAATCCCAATTTTATTGGCTTCCTCATTACCATTCAGTTTATAATTTTTCTATTGATAATTTTGTACATGCAACGGATCATTTTTACGGTAACTAATAATCTTTGCTACGATCAGCGCATGCAGCGAATTGCCCATAGTTTGCAAGCTGCTGGATTCTCTGTTTTATTGGTTGGTAGAAATACACCAGGATCTCCTGCTTTACAGGAAATTGCTTTTCAACAAAAACGTCTTCCTTGTTTTTTTCAATCCGGACCTTGGTTTTATATAGAATATAATATTCGACTATTCTTTTTTTTGCTTTTTGAGCCCGTGGATATCATTTGCGCTATTGACCTCGATACCATTCTCCCTTGTTTACTAGTTTCGAGTATTCGGGGTAAAAAGCGTGTATACGATGCCCACGAATATTTTACCCAACAAAAGGAAATTATCCGCAGACCAAGAATCCAAAAAATTTGGTTAGCCATTGAAAAATGGGCTGTTCCAAAGTTCCAGCATGGCTATACGGTTAATGCCCATTTGGCCAAATTATTTAAGGAAACCTACGGTGTTGAGTATGCTATCATTCGAAATATTTGCTTCAAATATAACTTGCAAAATATTGATAATCAAAAGATTAATAAATTTATATTATATCAAGGAGCAGTTAATGAAGGGCGTTGCTTTGAACAGCTCATCCCTGCCATGAAATGGGTAGATGCCCCACTTTTTATTGTGGGGGGTGGTAATTTTATGCAGCAAACAGTAGAACTCATTCAACACTATAAACTAGAAGATAAAGTGTTTATAAAGGGGTACTTATCCCCTGCCGAGCTTAGGTTGTTTACACAGCAGGCTTATATTGGCATTACTCTTTTTGAACCCAATGGAATCAACCAGGTTTACTCCTTAGCTAACCGTTTTTTTGACTATATGATGGCTGGGGTGCCACAAATTTGTGTAAACTATCCATTGTATAAAGAAATCAATGATCAATATGGTTTTGCTTATTTAGTAAAAGATACCCATCCCCTAACAATTGGAGATGCACTGAACAAATTGCTTCAAGATGATGTTACTTATAAAGAGTTAAGGCAAAATTGCCTGAATGCCCGAGAGGAGCTTCACTGGGATAAAGAAGCCGAAAACCTGATTCATTTTTATAACCGGCTTTAATTTTGGAAAAACATTTACATATTATTTCTTTCGATGTTCCCTACCCCGTTAATTATGGGGGCGTTTGTGATGTATTTCACAAATTGCCTGCCTTTAAAAATCAGGGCATTAAAATTCACTTTCATTGTTTTAATTACGGTAGAGGGGAACAGCCCATATTAAACCAATACTGCGAATCGGTTCATTACTATGAACGTATCATGGGTCATAAAGGTTTTTCTACGTCCTTGCCCTATATTGTTTCTAGTAGAATGAACGAAAAATTATTGCTTACTCTATTACAAGATGATTACCCCATATTCATGGAGGGGGTACATTGCACCTATTTACTTAACGATGAACGCTTTAAAAATCGAAAAGTATTTGTTCGCTTGCACAATGTAGAATACAAGTATTATCATGAAATGTATCAAAATAGTAGCTCTCCATTAAAGAAAGCCTATTATTGGAATGAGAGCCGATTGCTTAAATCTTATGAAAAAAAGATTGCACAAAAAGCTATATTCTGGGGAGTAAAAGAAGCAGATAATGAAGTGTATAGAAACGAATTTGGTTGTAAAAATATTGAAGAACTCCCTCTATATTTACCCAATTGGAAAGTAGACTGCTTAGAAGGGATGGGATCTTATTGTTTTTATCATGCCGATTTAAGTGTAGATGTAAACGAGAAAGCTGCTATTTGGCTTTTAAAAAATGTATTTCATAATATGGAAATTCCACTGGTTATTGCAGGTAATAATCCGTCGAATAAACTAGTTGATCTTGCCCATGCCCATAATTATACCTGCTTGGTTGCCAACCCCTCCGAAAAGGAAATGCAGGATATGATTACCAAAGCACATATTCACTTATTACCTTCTTTTATTCATACAGGTATGAAAGTGAAACTTTTAAATACATTATACAATGGAAGACATTGTGTGGTAAATGAAGCTACTATTGCCGATAGTGGATTAGAACCTGCCTGCCATATCGGTAGCACGGCAAATGCTTTTCAAGAAATTATTGCACAGTTGTATCATCAGCCTTTTACTGCTGAAGAAATTCAGTTACGCAAAAAATTATTAACCAATCGTTTTAGTAATGAGCAAAACGCGTTAAAACAAATCGGTTGGATTTGGGGTAATTAGTATTTATTTATTATTAACCATGATTCGCACTATCTACTACCCTTCCGTTTTCTGTTTTTAACATCCTACTGGGATACCTATTAATTACAATAAAATCATGTGTGGCCATGATAACAGTAGTGCCATAATCTTTGGCAATCTGTATTAATAATTGCATTATTTCATCACTGGTTTCGGGATCTAAATTACCTGTAGGTTCATCGGCCAATATTAATTTTGGAGAATTTAATAAGGCCCTGGCAATATCAATCCGCTGCTGCTCTCCGCCACTCATTTCATAGGGCATTTTATATCCCTTACTTTTTAAACCTACCTTATCTAATACATCCCCTATTTTTTCCTGAATGAGCATTTCATCTTTCCATCCGGTTGCTTTTAAAACAAATTTCAAATTCTCATTTACATTCCTATCAGTTAATAATTGAAAATCTTGAAAAACCACTCCTAGGTTTCTTCTTAAATAAGGTACTGTTTTCCAGTTCATATCACTAAGATTAAAACCAACTACAGTTCCCTTTCCCTCTCTCAACGTTAATTCTCCATACAGTGTTTTTAACAAACTACTTTTACCAGTACCCGTTTTACCTACCAGGTATACAAATTCTCCTTTATGCACTTCAAAATTAACGTCTTGTAAAATCAGGTTTTCACCTTGATAAATATTTACGTTTTTTAGCGATATAACCGTTTCAGACATACCTTTTTATTATAGATTATTGAAACAAATATACACTGCAACAGCAGTTTATACCTTGTTAATATTTATAAACCAATTCCCCAAATGCACCTTGCAATAATAGAGTAGACTGATTATTGGTTGCAGGCGCTACTCTTCCAATAATCTTCGCTTCTATATGAAAAGAAGCAGCTGTTTGTATCATTTTTTCTGCAGCAGACTCCTGCGTAAATATCTCTAACCGATGTCCCATATTAAATACTTGGTACATTTCCTTCCAATCGGCCCCAGAATTGGTTTTGATCAATTCAAATACCGGTGGCGGATTAAATAAATTATCTTTAATAATGGTCAATGGCTTGGGCAAATATTTCATACACTTGGTTTGCCCACCGCCACTGCAATGAATCAACCCATCTATATCGTTAAATTGTTCTGCTAAAATTTGTTTTAATAATGGCGCGTAAGTTCGGGTAGGTGATAATAGTAGTTTACCCACATTCATTGCTTCACCATTTACCATAATGGTATCGGTCATTTTATTTTTTCCTATGTACACTACTTCTTCACTTAATATGGGTTCAAAAGTTTCAGGAAAATTTGTAGCATAATATTTTTCTAACACATCGTGGCGTGCACTGGTTAACCCATTGCTACCTAGTCCACTATTGTAGGCTGTTTCATAGCTTGATTGTCCTGCACTTGCAAACCCTACAAGTACATTTCCTTCTTTAATTTGATCGTTGGTAATCAATTTATTTTTGGGCCAACGAGCTGTCATAGTTCCATTTACAGCAATGGTTCTTACCACATCTCCTACATCGGCAGTTTCCCCACCTAAATAATGAATATGCACACCAAATTCCTTCAGGGTATCAAAAAATTCTTGGGTACCATTAATAATGGCTTCTAAAATTTGTCCGTTAATCACCAGTTTATTTCGATCAATGGTAGAAGAAAACAATATATGATCAGTGATACCTATGCATAATAAATCATCTAAATTCATGGCAACTGCATCTTGAGCAATCCCTTTCCACACACTCAAATCCCCTGTTTCTTTCCAGTACAAATAGGCTAAAATACTTTTGGTTCCTGCCCCATCTGCATGCATAATATTTACCCAATTTTCATCTCCACATAAAAAGTCGGGATATATTTTACAAAATGCATTTGCATACAACCCCTGATTTAGCTTTTGTATGGCTGCGTGTACTTCTTCTTTTTGTGCCGAAACTCCTCGTTTTGTGTATAATGACATGAAAATTACTCGTTTTGGTTAGTGCGCCAATGGCAGCAAATGTACTAATTAGTATGGTTTGGCAAATAAGGTTTGCCAAAGAACATCAATGAGCTTAGCGTTGGCAAACAC
>JAVHPL010000071.1:12984-18670 GCA_036170555.1 Sediminibacterium sp.
CTGTTTGCCAACCATGTTTAAACTTTCCTGCTTACTTTTGCCTTGATTATGAAGGTACATCGAGAACTGGTGGGCTCATTGCCCAATTTCCGCAATGCAGTAGTTACTATTGGTACATTTGATGGCGTGCATATTGGCCATCAAAAAATTATTGCCCAATTAAAAGAGGAAGCAGCAAAAATTAATGGAGAAACGGTGATCATTACTTTCCATCCGCACCCAAGAAAAATAGTTTCCTCTATTCCAGGTGATATTAAATTAATCAATACCCTTTCGGAAAAAATAAAATTACTAGAACATGCTGGTGTAGATCATTTGGTGATTGTTCCATTTGATCATGCTTTTGCAAGCCTTACAGCCGAAGCTTATATCAACGATTTTTTATTCAAATTCTTTCAACCTAAAATTGTAATTATAGGTTATGATCACCGTTTTGGTAAAGGACGTGTAGGAGATTATACCTTATTGGTTAAACGCGGCAAAGAGCTTGGCTTTGAAGTAAAAGAAATTTCCGAAGAACTTTTAAATGAAGTGGGTATTAGTTCTACTAAAATTAGAAAAGCTTTATTAGAAAATGAAATTGAATTAGCCAATGATTTTTTAGGCTATCCCTATTTTTTTGAAGGTATGGTTATTGAAGGCAATAAACTAGGGCGCACTATAGGATATCCTACTGCTAACCTGCATATTGGTACGGAAGAAAAATTGATACCGGGTAATGGCGTGTATGCTGTACTCATTGAATTATTACCCGATCAAAAAAATCAGATCACAAAAAACAAGGACACAAAGAATCAAGACACAAAAAATCAAGACTCAAAAAATAACGACGATCCCAACTCCTTAACTGGCAAGCTTTTCAAAGGTATGATGAATATTGGATTAAGACCTACTGTAGATGGGAAAAAAAGGGTAATTGAAGTGCATATTTTTAATTTTGATGAAACCATTTATGGTGAAACTTTAGTTATTTCAATCATTCATTATTTAAGAGGAGAGGTTAAATTCAACGGATTAGATGAGTTGAAACTTCAATTGAAAGCCGATAAAGAACAGGCTAGTAAATTACTTAATTAAGATTAGTTCATCATTGTTGCCCCCAACGCTTTTGTGAATTTAGTTGATCATCTTCCACACAAAAGCTTTTATTAATTTAGTTCATAACCTTCACTACAAACTCTTTCATCAAGCCTGCATGTGTACTTCCTCCATCGTTAATACCAACACTTCGCAAATTGTATTGATGCAATAACAGCAATACTTTTTCTACTGATGCATAGTCATACTTACGATCTGCCGAAATATATTCTTTTACAAAGAATGGGCTTACCCCAATTGCCCCTGCAATGGATTGCTCTGGAATACCTTGTAAGCCTTTAAGTATATAGAGTTTGCTAAAAAAATTATACACCGAGGGCAAAAATAATTGAATGGGCCCTGCTTTAGGATTGGCTTCGAAATACTGAATTATTTTCATGCTCTTACTCATGTTTTTTTGAGCAATCGCAGATTGAAGTTCAAATACATTATACTCTTTACTTACACCAATATATTTTTCTATATCATCTTCTGAAATAGATTTTTTTGCACCCAAATTGATCATTATTTTTTCAACTTCTTTCTCTATTCTACTTAAATCGTTTCCAATATGCTCTACCAGCATTTGTAGTGCTTTTGGATTAATCGTTAGGCCATGTTCTTTTACAATTTTGCTTGCCCATTCGGGTAATTGATTATCGTATAATTTTTTAGTGGTAAAAACCTCAGCTAATTTTGAATCCTTTAGCTTTTTTCCCAATCCTTTTCTACCATCTACTTTTTTCTCCTTATGGCTTACCACAAATACAGTAGTTGCTAGTGGATTTTCTATATATCCCTGCAATTTTTCAATATCCTTCATTTGCTGGGCCTCTTTTAATAAAACAACTTGACGTTCTGCAAACATTGGGTAACGTCTACAGGCATTTACCACTTGGGCCCAATCTGCATCTTTCCCGTAAAAAACAGTGAGGTTAAAGCTGGCTTCAGCTTCAGATAAAATATTTTTCTCAGCATAATCCATCAAAATATCAATATAATAAGGCTCATCTCCTTCAAGCCAATAGATAGGCTTAAAGGCATTTATTTTCCATTCTCTCAATATTTTATCAGCCATCATATTGCAAAGATGCTTGAAATTTTTGTTTTGGCACAGTTTTGGTTAATATACCACCATTCAGCATTTATAGATAATATTTAAACTTTTTTTTATGTCAAACGAATCAAATCAGCCGCAGGATAACCGTAAGGTAATTTACGGAGTATTAATTGCCGCATTGATCTTAACATGGGGTTATATCTTTTATGATAAAAGCCAAACCAAGGAGCAAGTAACACAGTTAGAAACCAAAATCAGCAACATTGATAGTGCTCGTGTAGCCATTCAACAAGATTTCTTGAATGTATCGGCTAAGGCAGATTCTTTAACTAAAGACAATTTGCAATTACAAGGTGAAATGGCAGAACAGAATGTACAAATTCAAAAGCTGAAAACAGATATTGGGGGTATTTTGAAAAAGAAAAATGCTACTGCATCAGAATTGGCGAAAGCTAAGAGTATGATTGGAGAATTGAATGGTAAAATTGATGGTCTCTTTGCTGAAATTGAAAAACTAAAAGGAGAAAATACCCAATTGAACAATGCCAATGCACAATTAAATGAGGAAAAAACCCAATTAACTACAGAAAAGCAAGGCTTAGAACAGAATTTAAATACTACCAAAGTAGAAAAGAAACAACTGGAAGATAAAGTAGACGTAGCTTCTACCCTACATGCTTCTAATATTGGTATCACCGCTATTAGAGTAAAAGGACCTGGTAATGAAAAAGAAACCAATACCGCAAAACGTGCCGACTTAATTCGTATTTCATTTGTAATTGATGAAAATAGAGTTACCCCATCTGGAACCAAAGACATTTATGTGGTGGTTACCGGAGCAGATGGTGCAATTATTAGCGAGGGCACTACATTTAATACCAGAGACGAAGGCACCAAAGCCTATACCAGTAAGGTTTCTGTAAACTATGAACAAAATAAAATTATACCAGTAAGTTTCGATTGGAAACAAACGGAGCGCTATAAAGAAGGGAATTATAAAATTGAGATTTATAATAATGGCTTTAAAATTGGCCAAGGAGTTAAAACCTTAAAAAAAGGTGGACTATTCAGTTAGTTTAACCTAAAATATATATAAATAGAGCAGCTCCTTAGGGAGCTGTTTTATTTTAGGCACAATACACTTATTTTAGATAAATGATTAAGCACTTATTCAACTGGAAATCATGGCTATTTTTAATTGCTATCATCATTGTGAGTGGCACTATTGTGTATTCACAATATGTAGCAAAACAAATTGCTATTGAAGAACGCAAGAACGTAGAAGCCTGGGTAGAAGCTGAACGAACAATATTAAATGCATCTGAAACAAGCAATATTAATTTAGCTTCTAAAATTTCTTCGGAGAACAAAGAAATTCCCATTATAGAAGTAGATGAATTAGACCAGCCTACGGGTAATTTTATTAACCTAGATTCTGCTAAAGTAAAAACGGATAGCAATTATGTAAACAATCAATTAAGGGCTTTTAAACAATATAATAATAACCCCATTGTGTTGGTTATAAAAGAAGTACCCTATACAGTTAATAAATATTATTATGGTAAAAGCAAATTATTAAAAGAAGTAGAATGGTATCCTATTGTGCAATTAATAATAGTAACATTATTTATTTTAATTGTGTTTATTTCTTTACAATCTCAATATAAAAGCGAACAAAATCAGTTATGGGCTTCCATGGCCAAGGAAACAGCTCATCAATTGGGAACCCCAGTTTCTAGTTTAGAAGGTTGGTTAGAAATTTTAAAAGAGAAAAAAGAAAACGAAGCCATTGTACCCGAAATAGCCAAAGACATCAACAGGCTTTTACTCATTACAGACCGATTTGGAAAAATTGGCAGTACTCCTAAATTATCATTACATCAACCAGTAGAACAGGTACTTGCTGTTGTGAGCTATATAAAAAAAAGAAGCAATGATCAGGTTATTTTTACTTTTGATTCTGGCAACTTAGAAGTGCTTCAAGTTAACTTATCGTCTACACTTTTTGATTGGGTATTTGAAAATTTGTTGAAGAATGCTCTCGATGCAATGGATGGCAAAGGAGCTATCCATATCAACTTCGAAAAAAATAATAGTCAATTATTCATACATGTAAGCGACACTGGAAAAGGAATTGCGAAGCAACATGTAAACAATGTTTTCAAAGCTGGATTCACTACCAAAAAAAGAGGTTGGGGTATTGGCTTATCGCTTAGTAAAAGAATTATAGAACAATACCATAATGGTAAATTATTCATCAAATGGAGTGAGCAAGGAAAGGGCACTACCTTTACAGTAGTGCTTCCCCTTGCATCTTAGCTTAATACAGTTTCTTAACAGAACCTCCGCTTCCTGTACTAATATTTTTTATCATTGCTGTTCCTTTATAACGAATAGATCCTCCACTACTTGCTTCTGCTGATAATTCTTTTGATACATTTAATTGAATGGATCCTCCGCTATTGGCATCGGCGTTACAATTCACCACTTCTAAATCTTGGCCTTTAAAATTTCCTCCACTATTAGATTCTACATCTAAGCTATTCAACTTCCCAGATAATTTTATTTGACCTCCACTATTTACTTCTGCCTTTAATTTTTGTAATGCAACACTAGTTCCTATTATAGAACTACCGCTATTGGCTTCCATTACATCTAAATTGGTATAGGAAACATACACCCGTATGTTATAGTTTTTCCACATGTTCCAAAACTTCCAATCGTTTTCTCTGCTTATTCTCAATACGCCATTAGATACAGTAGTTTTTACTTGTTCTAAATAAGCAAGATTATCTACTGAAACGGCTAGTTCCTCTTTATCACCTTTGGTAATAAATACTTGAACCCCAGCAGATGCTTCAATACCGTGAAATGATCCAATTGCTCTTTTTTGACTATTAGCCTCTTTAATTTCATGTTGAGCCTGCAAGGTTTGAAATAATAACAAACCAATACCTAATAATATGCCTATTTTTTTCATGCTATTTTTTCAATAGAACGAGGGATTGTTCAGAAGGTTACAGTTAGCCCCAAATATTTTTCTACAATAATCTTATGACTACTGTTTTACCTCAACTATTTGCTTTCTATTATTTTCCTTGACTATTTTATAACTACCGCCCCTAAGGCAGGAAGATGCACTGTAAGCTTATAACATTTAGAAGGTTTATCTACTAATTCACTTTCAATTGCAGGGTTAAATACATCTCCCGTTCCCCAAAATTCTTTTGCATCACTATTGAATATTTCGGTCCATTTACTTTTGCCATGCACATAAATTTCCCAATCAAGCCTTACCACAGGGGTAACATTTAAGATGATGACGATATCATCTTTTTCCTTTTTACCCTTGCGTTTAAATACCAATACAGAATCACTTCTATGATTCAGGTCTACCCATTCAAATCCACCTGGTTCAAACTGCAATTCATACAAGGCGGGCTCAGTTCGATATAATTCATTCAGTTTTTGTACACAGTATTTCATGCCACCATGACTGGTATGTTGTAATAAATCCCATTGCAATTCAGATTTATAATTCCATTCGTT
>JAVHPL010000072.1:0-18444 GCA_036170555.1 Sediminibacterium sp.
CATCCTGATTGGTGTCTACTGTTTTGGCAATAATCCATGGCTCTTTTTTCTGCATGTACTGATTGCCTATTCTTGCTAAATTAATTACTTCGAACAAAGCATCTCTAAACTTGTATTCTTCTAATAATTTTTCTACTTTTTCTTTGGTTGCTTTTATGTTGGCTACCGCTTCTCTGTCTAATTCGTCCACTACATCTGCATGCAATGGAGGTACTTTTCCTTTACATAGTTTATGCATCAATACCAATGCCCTATTGATGAAATTACCAAATATGCTTACCAACTCGCTATTATTGGCATCCTGAAATCCCTTCCAAGTAAATTCACTGTCTTTACTTTCTGGAGCAATCAGGGTAAGATAATAACGAAGCACATCAGCCATTTGGCTGCCGCCATTTTCGGGCTTGATAAAATCATTGATATAGTCTTCCATTTCAAGTTTCCAGTTTCTACTGGTACTCATTTTATCTCCTTCTAAATTCATGAACTCATTGGCTGGAACATTATCAGGTAAAATGTTTCCATGCAATTGCAGCATCACCGGAAATATGATACAATGAAATACAATATTGTCTTTGCCAATAAAGTGTACCAATTTGGTGTCCTTGCTTTCCCAATAAGGTTTCCAATCTTTGTTATTATTGATTGCCCATTGCTTTGTAGCACTTATATAACCGATGGGTGCATCAAACCATACATACAATACTTTACCTGCACTTCCTTCCACTGTTTCAGGAACTTTTACGCCCCAATCTAAATCGCGTGTTACTGCCCTTGGTAATAATCCACCATCAATCCAACTTTTACATTGACCTACTACGGTAGAACGCCAATCATTCGCATGTTCTTCTAAAATCCATTTACGTAAAAAAGCTTCATGTTGATCTAAAGGAAGATACCAATGTTTAGTATTTTTTTTAATGGGAGTATTACCACTCAATGTACTCACTGGATTAATGAGTTCATCTGGACTTAAGCTTTTGCCGCAATTTTCGCACTGATCACCATAAGCGGCAGGATAGGCGCAATTAGGGCAAGTACCTTTGATATACCTATCGGCTAAAAAGCTTTGCGCTTGTTCATCAAAATATTGTTCAGATTCTTTGGTAATCAGTTTGCCCTGATCATTTAAAGATTGAAAGAATTCACGGGCAGTTTCGTGGTGAATGGGATCACTGGTTCTATGGTAAATATCGAATGAAATACCCAGGTCATTAAAATTTTGTTTAATGATGGGATGGTATTTATCAATAATGGCTTGAGCCGTAGTGCCTTCTTTGGCTGCTTGAATAGGTATTGCTGTTCCATGCTCATCACTTCCACATACAAAAACCACGTCTCTTTTTTGTGCTCTTAAATAACGTACATAAATATCTGCAGGAAGATAGGCTCCTGCTAAGTGGCCAATATGTTTAAGTCCATTTGCATAAGGTAATGCTGCTGTAATTAAGTATCTCTTTGGGTGCTTCATTTGTTTAATACTGCTTTTTGCAGTTGGCAAAGGTACTAAATGAAGTTTTATTTTGAAATTACAGAAAATGCTATAATTTTGATATCATATTAATATCAAAATAAATTTTATGGAAAAAATCATTCATGCAGCAAAAGGGTTTTGGGTGTTATTGTTGGTAACCTTTTTATTGGTAGTAGGAATTGTGGTGTTAACACAATTAAAAGGTGCAGAGGAAAACTTAACCATGATGATTACATGGGTAGCAGTTATTGATTTTTTAATGATAGTCATTTTATTGGCAGGTCTTGTAGTGGTTCAACCCAATACCAGTGTGGTGCTTACTTTTTTTGGTAAATACGTGGGTACCGTAAAAAACAACGGACTTATTTTTGTAAATCCACTGTACACTAAACAAAAAGTAAGTTTGCGCTTGCAAAGTTTAGAAAGCACTAAGTTAAAAGTGAATGATAAATTAGGTAACCCTATTGAAATTGCCGCAGTAATACTATGGCAAATTAAAGACACGTATAAAGTAGTTTTTGAAGTGGTAGATTTTGCCAATTATATGACCAATCAAAGTGAAGCTGCTACAAGGCACTTGGCTTCTATATGCCCTTATGATAGTATAGAAGATGAAACTGCTGCTGTAACTTTAAGAGATGGTGGTGAAAAAGTAATTAAGATGTTAGAAGATGAACTAAATGCACGCATGATGCGTGCAGGTATTGAAATTGTAGAAGCCAGAATTAGTCATTTAGCCTATTCACCTGAAATTGCGGGGGCAATGTTGCAACGCCAGCAAGCCACTGCCATTGTAGCTGCTAGAAGCAAAATAGTAGAAGGTGCAGTGGGTATGGTAGAAATGGCTTTGGAATTATTAAGTAAAAAAGATATTGTACAATTAGATGAAGAAAAGAAAGCGGCCATGGTGAGCAATTTACTGGTAGTGCTTTGTGGAGAAAGGGGTGCTTCGCCCGTATTAAATGCGGGAAGTCTTTATCAATAATCATGAACCTATTTTGAGAAAGAAATCATTTGTATTAAGAATAAACGAGCAATCCTACGCTGCTTTAGAAAAGTGGGCGGCCGATGAATTTAGAAGCGTAAATGGGCAAATTGAAATGCTCATAGACAAAGCTTTAAAAGAACAAGGGAGAAAAAAAGAAGCGCAGAGCTCATTGATAAAATCTAAGATAAAAAAAACGAGTTAGTTTTTTTAAAACGACTGCCATAATGGTTTTCAATAGAATATTAATTACCGTAAGATGATAGAAACTCCACCTTATTTAAAAAAAGGAAATACCATTGGTATTACTTGCCCTGCTGGGTATATGGAATTAGCTAAAGTGCAATCCTGTATTCATACGCTTCAATCCTGGGGCTATGAAGTGATGTTGGGTAAAACTGTTGGCAGTAAATCTCCCACTTATTTTAGTGGTACAGACGAAGAAAGATTGCACGAGATGCAGGCCATGTTAGATGACCCAAACATACATGCTATATTGTGCGGCAGAGGTGGATATGGTGTAAGCCGAATTATTGATCAATTGAATTTTACTCAATTTAAAAAACACCCAAAATGGATTATCGGGTTTAGTGATATCACTGTATTGCTAGCGCATGTAAATAGGCAATTTAATATAGCTTCCTTACATGCACCCATGGCGAATGCTTTTAATGCTGCAGCTATTAAAAAGGGTTCTAAAAACTTAATAGAAAAACCTTCTGTTCAATCACTTAAAAAAGCCTTGAAAGGAGTTAAAACCAATTATATCTCTCCGTCCAACACATTCAATAAATTGGGTAAATGCAGTGGGGAATTAGTAGGTGGAAATTTAACATTGATTGCTCATTTATCTGGCACAGCATCTGCTTATAATACAAAGGGTAAAATTTTATTTATAGAAGATATTGGTGAATATATTTACAATATAGACCGAATGATGATTCAATTAAAACGTTCGGGAATGCTAAGTAAACTAAGCGGATTAATTGTAGGAAAATTCTCCGATACAAAAGACAATACTCGCCCTTTTGGGCAAACGATAACCGAACTAATTTTAGCGCATACTGCTGAATTTGATTACCCTATTTGTTTTGATTTTCCCGTAAGCCATGAGGAAGATAATTATGCATTAAAAGTGGGAGTAGTGCATCAATTACATATTACTGCGAAAAAAGTATCCTTGAAAGAGTTATAATGCTGCAATAGTTACTGTATTAAATCAGCAGTATTAATGAAACAGCATTCGCAGTTAAATTTAACAAGAAACACAAAAAATCTTGAATTATTGTTGTAAGATCTTGTTTAATTGTTGGTTGGCTAAATCAAAATCAAATAAGTTATTGTGTTGACCATTTTGAATAAGAATTAGTTCATCTGAAGGCTTAAATAATTCTTTTAATTTTAATGCTTGTTGATAGGGAATTAATTCATCAACAGTTCCATGAAAAATATGCAAGGGTGCAGTTACTTTTGCAAGATACTGATAGGTAGGAAATTTAAAATGTAATAATTGGTGAAGAGGGTACATCCATAAATAATGGTTAATTAAATTCTCCAAACCATAATAAGGGGTTTCTAAAATTAAATGTCTGCAATCTCGTATAGAAGCTAATTGCGCTGCAATGCCTGTTCCTATTGATTTTCCATAAATAATAATTTGGTTGGGCTGATATTGTTTTCTAGCCAATTGATACAATTGTAGAGCTTCTTCGTATAAAATAGTTTCTGTTAAATTTCCCTTACTTTTTCCAAAACCTGGATAGTCTATCATCCATACTTCATAGTTGTTTCGTGTAAAATGGGTAGCGTATTTTTCATAATGACTAATATTATTTTTATTTCCATGAAAATATAATACAACCCCTTTTTTTATAGAATCGGCTACCGTAAATTGAACAAGATGAAAACTTGTTTTTTCATCAAATGGAATCATTAATTCTTTATGAGGTTGATTAAATAAGTAAGGCTTATTAGGTTCTACTTCAATGGGATGAAACAGCAATTTATCTTGTATAAAATAAAGTCCTATACCAATAAGCGCATAAACGATTAAGGTAATTTTTATCCAACCAAAAATTTGTTTTTTTTGCACACAGTAAAGATAAGTGCTTATTCATACTTTAAGATATCCCTGATGAAATTGTGGTATTCGGGGTAAGAAGGTAAATTATTATGTCCTCCACCATGAATTCGAATCAAGGTAATTTTATGTGGATTAAACTGCTGTAATTTTTCACTGTGCTTAATCGGGATCAACCAATCTTTTGTTCCATGTAAAATATAGGTATGACAATTCACTTTTCTAATCCATTGATCAGTTTGTAATTTAAAACGCAGTGTAAGCCTATGAGGAATAAATGGCGTAAAACGTTCGGCTACTTTTATAAAACTATAATAGGGGGCATCTAATATGAGGTATCTTGGTGTATTGTCTGCTGCAATTTTAGTTGCAAATCCACTACCTAAACTTCTACCATAAACCAAAATATGGTGTTCCTCATATTTTTCTTTAAGTTGATTGTAAACATATTGCATATCTGCTAGCATGGCTTTTTCTTCTCTTTTGCCAGTGCTTTTTCCAAATCCTCTATAATCAACTAATAAAACATCGTATTGAAATCTAAAAAAATCTCTTGCATATTTTGCCCAACCTTTAATACTTCTAGAATTACCATGAAAATACAAAATTAAGCCCTTGGGCTGGGGAACATAAAAATGCAAACCATTAATACGAACACCTGGCTCTATATTAAAAAACAATTCCTTAAACGGGGCATCATATTTATACTCAAAATTATCAGGTAGCTTCTCTGGTTTAAATATAAGTTTTTCTTGTATTAAATACGCTACCAGAATGAGTAGGAGGTACCCAAGAATAATATACAGGATAATTGTATACAAGCTTTAATCATTAATGAATGGGTAAGTTCCACTTTTTTAACAAGATATACAAGGGTTTATTTTCTTGCTTTACAAGCGTTCACTTTCTTCCGAAAAAATTCTTCTCAGAGTTAGCTTCGAAACTGGTGCAACTATCAATGGGAATTTCTCTACGGTAACATTGCTTGGATCCAAACCAAAACCTCTTTCTTCCCCTAAACTAATTTCCTTTAACCAAAAATAGAGTTTCATGATAATTCTTTCGAATATAGGCAATTCATTATCTTGACTAAGGTATTTTTCCAATACAATAAATTGAAAATCGCCCACAATATTGTTTTTCTCTAAACTCTCATAACGGCTGGTGATATTTACCTCTTTGTTTTTTACCAGTTCTTCTACTACTTTACGGAACATGAGGTTAATGCGTTGTTCTACCCTAAATCCTACTCTGAACTCAACCCGTATAATATCATTAGGAATAATATGCTGAACAGAATATTCGCAGGTATAAGGATCATCCAACACATCTACGTGCACAAACCAGTAGATGTCTGCCCGTTTGGGCTTCTTGTTTAAGATAGAATAAATAATTTTATGCTCTATCTCATTGGGGTTATTTGCGCTGGTCATATACACTAAGTGGGTAGCATATTTAGGAATAGTTTTATCGTTACTCAATTCCTGAATCATGTGTATATAATGTTCTAGGCGAACAAATTCAATATATCGGTTTTTAATTTTCCTACTTCTAAACCAAACATACATTACCGTAAATAATCCACCTCCTACAATAAATGTAACATATCCACCATGCATGAATTTTTGCAGGTTTGCAATTAAAAAAGAAAATTCTATGCTAAAGTATACGGCTAAATAAATATAAATCCAAATGGAAAATATTCTTTTACTCACTAAATAATTTGCAAATAAAATAGACGTGCTAATCATACACATCGTAATGGCTAAACCGTATGCGGCACCCATATTGGCCGATTTTTGAAAATATAAAACAATACCCACACAGCCTATGTATAGTAGCAAACTAATGCCAGGAATATATAATTGACCCTTTTCTTCGGTTGGGTATTGAATTTTCATCTTAGGCCATAGATTTAACCTCATGGCCTCACTAATTAAAGTAAATGAGCCAGAAATTAATGCCTGGCTAGCAATAATGGCAGCCAAAGTGGAAATGATAATACCTGCCAATTTAAACCATTGCGGCATGATGCCAATAAATGGGTTGAATCCACTGGCCATTATTTCGTGAGGAATAATCTGACCTTTATAATGGGCCAATAACCAAGCCCCTTGCCCTAAGTAATTTAAAATTAATGTTGTTTTAACAAATACCCAGGAAACCCTAATATTACTTCTTCCACAATGCCCTAAATCACTGTAGAGTGCTTCTGCCCCAGTAGTACACAAGAAAACAGCTCCTAGTAACCAAAAGCCTTTTGGATAAGTAGTAAGTAGTTGTATTGCATAATGTGGACTTAATGCCTTGAAAACACTTATATCATCTAATAAATGAGCAGACCCTAAAATGGCCAACATCGTAAACCATAAGGCCATCATGGGCCCAAAAAATTTACCAATAGAAGCAGTTCCAAATTGTTGTACAACAAAAAGTATGGTGATAATACTAATAACGATAGTAACGATAGTGCTTTGATGAATATCCCGGAGTGCGGGAAGTTGCCTCAAGCCTTCAATAGCAGAAGTAACGGTAATGGGAGGGGTTATAATTCCATCAGCCAGCAATGCAGCTCCGCCAATCATTGCCGGAATGACCAACCATTTTCGTCTTCTGCGTACTAGGGCGTATAAGCTAAATATTCCTCCTTCTCCTCTGTTATCTGCTTTAAGCGTAAGAATAACATACTTTACGGTAGTTTGAAGGGTAAGAGTCCAAATTATACAAGAAAGGGAACCAATAATTAGTTCTTCTGTGATAGCTCTTTCGCTGATAATTTCATTGAGAACATACAGTGGCGAAGTACCGATGTCTCCGTAAATAATTCCTAGGGCGATGATCAGACCGGCCGAGGTTGCTTTGTTAAAATTTTTACTCACAAAAGTGGCTTTGTAGCTTGAATGCTTGAAACTTCTTAACAAATGTATGGGTAAATTGAATACAGTTTATAAACAGTACAAGCTGTACATTTGACTAATACAATTTTGTAAAAATATGGGAAAACAATTTTTACTTTTTTTAGTAGGGGTATTGCTGGTTTTTAGCCATGCTGAAGCTCAAAATATTCAATATTCAGCACCAGAAAAGGAAGATGCTCGTAGCCTTAATTTTGAAATTATTGGAAAAATTGGGGAAAACATACTCATTCATAAAAATATTCGAGATCTACATCATATTGCAGTTTATGATGCAAGCATGAACTTAATAGATAAAGTAAAATTCGATTTTGTCCCCGATCGCGCTAAAATTTTAAGTACAGATTTTATTAATTACCCAAATTTCATGTACTTGTTTTATCAATACCAACAAAAAGGTATTGTATATGCCATGGCGCTTAAAATAGATGGTAATGGGAATAAAATAGGTGATCCTATTCAATTAGATACTACCAATAATGTGAACTATACCGTAGAAAATAAAATTTATACTTTTATTAATAGTGAGGATAAACAAAAAATTGTTGCTTTTAAAATAAGCACTAAAAACGACAAAGAGCATGTGGTAATTTCGTTAATGTTTAATAAGGAATTACAACAAGTAGAAAAAGTGAGGATTCCCATTAGCATGCCAGAGAAAAATGATTTTCTTAGTGAGTTTGGCGTAGATAATGATGGGGGAATAGTTTGTTTAAAACAATCGGGTACAAGCCAAAATGATAATATCAATAAAATTTCACTCTTATTAAAACCTGCTGGTAGTATTCATTTTAAAGTGAATGAATTAAAAATCAATAAAATTTATTTAGATGATACGCGGGTTAAAATAGACAATTTGAATAAACATTATTTAATTACATCTTTCTTTAGCAAAATGCGAAGAGGTAATGTAGATGGGCTTTATTATACCTTATGGGATATTGAACAAAATAAAGAACTTCTCAATGCAACTACGCTGTTTACAGATGAATATAGGGATGATGTAAAAGGACCAGATGCATCTTTAAAATCGGCTTTCAATGATTTTTATTTAAAAAACCTAGTCTTAAGAAAAGATGGTGGATTTATGATCGTTGCCGAATCTGCTTATGTTTCTACAAGAGGAAATACGCTTAATCGTTGGGATTATATGAATGGCTCACCGTTTTACAATCCTATGAGTGGGGGTAATTATTTTGGTAGCGCCTATAATTATTATTCTTTAAACAATACAATGGGACTGTATCCATGGGGAAATGGATACAATAGTTGGGGCAATTACAATAACAGTAATATGGGAAATAATGTAAATCGTTATTATGCCGATAATGTTGCTATTATATCATTTGAACCCAATGGAAAAATGGAATGGAGTAATGTGATTCGTAAAACACAATACGATGACAATACCGATAATTATATTGGTTATGGCCTTATTAATTCTGGTAATCAAATACATTTTCTTTTTAATTTACAAGATAAGAAAAGCAATAATCTTACCGATCAAACCATGTCTCCTCTTGGTCAGATAGATAGAAACCCTACAATTAAAAATTTAGATAGAGGATACGATTTTATGCCACGACATGCAAAGCAAGTAGGAGCACGTTTGGCCATTGTTCCCTGCATGTATAGAGGGTATACTTGTTTTTCTAAAATTGAATTTTAATTTAACACCGTGGTATTTTTATTTAGAGATAAATCAGTCATTAATATTCTGTTTTTAATTATATTAAGTTTACTGGTTCACATACATTTCTTTTTTGTAGCTCCTGTATTATTGAGTTCTGCCAATGATGGGTTGTTTTCTATTTTTTTGCTTCATTATTTTTCTAATATAGATGCTACTTTTTTGTTCATTCTTTATGTAGCTGCAATACTAGTGCAAGCTATTAGGCTAAATATGTTAATGATTGAGTTGAAAATGTTTCCAAAATCAGGTTATTGCGTTGCCATGGCATATATTCTATTGTCTGGTTTTTTTGCTAACTGGATGACCATTACAACAGCTTTATTTGCTAATTTTTTAGTGATTTGGTTATTTATAAAAATCACTCGTTTGTTTAACCAATCCAATCCTAAAAACCTCATTTTTAATATTGGTTTAATAGTTGGTTCCACTATACTTTGTTACCATCCAACTGCTATTTTAATTATGGTGGTTATGTTTGCACTAGTTATTATGCGCCCGTTTAAATTACAGGAATGGTTTGTATTATTCATGGGCATTATATTACCTTATTATTTTTTAGGTTCTTGGCTTTTTTTAAATGATGAATTACCCCAAATTTCTACTTATTTACCTCATTGGGGGTTATTTAATTTAGCGGTTAAGATAGATGTAGTTTTTATGGTAGCAATATCGGTATTGGTTCTTGCTTTTATTGTTGGGTTTATATGTTGGCAACAGTTTAATAGTAGGTTAGTGATACAGATTAGGAAAAATTGGAGTGCCATGTTGTTAATGTGCTTAATTTTATTCGCTTTGCCATTTGTGGTACAAGATGCAGGCTTAATTGCAGCTTTTATGTGTATTGTACCCCTTTCAGTAATTATTTCCAACGCTTTTTCTTACCCCCAGAAGCTTTTTTTACCTAATCTGCTATTTTGGGTTATGATTGGGGTGATAATGTATAATAATTGGCAGATTATTAAATTTTAGCTTCTCATTCTATTTTGGCTTATTACCTTTACAACTATAAATATATGCCCATGAAATTTGGTGTGGTGGTTTTCCCTGGTTCTAATTGCGATAGAGATATGCAAGATTCCTTACAGCAAGATCTTAATAAGGAAGTTATTATGCTCTGGCATAAAGACAAAGATTTATCGGCTTTTTCTACAAATGATTGCATTGTATTGCCCGGAGGATTTTCTTATGGAGATTACTTGCGTTGTGGTGCCATTGCCCGTTTTAGTCCCATGATGCAATCTGTATTGGCGTTTGCTAATAAGGGTGGAAAGGTTTTGGGCGTATGTAATGGGTTTCAAATTTTGTGTGAAATAGGTTTATTGCCTGGGGCACTTTTACAAAATGCCAACCAGCAATTTATTTGTAAAAATGTTTTTATCAATCACCATGGAGGGGAAGCTCTTAAAATTCCTATTGCCCATGGGGAAGGTCGTTTTTATGCTAACGAGTCTACTTTAAATGATTTGGAAAAAAACAACCAAATACTTTTTAGGTATTGTTCCGAAACAGGCGAAATAAATGATGCCGCTAATCCCAATGGGGCTATTCGAAATATTGCAGGTATTTGCAATGTGCAACAAAATGTATTTGGTATGATGCCTCATCCAGAAAGAGCTACTTCCGAAGCTTTGCATAATTTGGATGGGAAAAAAGTATTTGAATTATTACATATTAATTAATAGGAATAAAAATGAAAAAAATATTTATTGCATTGGTAAGCTTATTTTTTGTTTCGCAAGTAAGTAGTCAAATAAAAGATCCAGTTATTTTTTCTTACAAGGCCAATAAACGAGCACCAGGTGTTTTTGAAATAGTGATTACGGCAGATGTACCTAAACCTTGGCATATGTATTCTCAAAGTACGCCCAAAGGAGGTCCAGTTCCCACTAAAGTTAGTTTCTCTAAAAATCCATTGATTGTACCGGAAGGAAAAATAAAGGAAACAGGAAAATTAGAGAAGATTAACGATAAAATATTTGGTGTAAAAGTATTGTACTATAGTGGACGAGTGGTGTACTCTCAAATAGTTAGGGTAAAGGGAGCTGTAAACACCAATTTGAGTGGAACGATCAGTTATATGGTATGTGATGATACCCAGTGTTTACCCCCAACCAAAAAAACATTTGATCTTAAGCTACAGTAATATGAAATATTTATTAGGAACGATTGTATCATTCGTTCTTTTTGCAACCACATGTATTGCACAGGAAAAACAACCTGTGCATTTTACTTTTTCTGCAAACAGAGCCAATGACACAACAGTATATTTATCGGTGATTGCCAAAATGGAAAAAGGCGTGCAGCTTTTTTCTATCAAACAGCATCAAAAAGAGGATGCGTTTATTTCAACAATACAGTTTGATACATCATTAGCAAGTTTTCAGCTAGCAACTGATACGGTAATTGAAAAAGGTATTTTGATTGCTTTACCTGCTGCAACGGCTGGGGAACAATCCTATCAAGTGTTTACTGATTCTGTTGAATTTAAAATTCCCTTACATATTGCAAATACAGATAGTGTTATTATAAAAGGTGTGTTAAATTGGTTGGGTAAACAAGGCAATGATTTTCCTAGTGGGGAAGCAAAATTTTCGGTGATACTTGCATCCCAAAATGCCAGTTCAAACCATGTGGAAGAAAATACAGGAGATATAGCAGGCAAAAGTATTTGGCAAATTTTTATTTTGTGTTTTGTGGCTGGGTTAATTGCTGTTATTACACCTTGTGTATTTCCATTGATACCTGTTACCGTTAGCTTCTTTTTAAAGCGAAGTAAAACCCGTTTAGAAGGTCTGCGCAATGCCGTATGGTATTCAATTTCTATCATTTTAATTTATACCATACCAACCGTTGTGTTGGTACTCATTTTTGGAGACGATGTATTGTATCAAATATCTACCAGTGCTATTTCCAATATATTGTTCTTTGCTATTTTCTTGGTGTTTGCTATATCTTTTTTTGGTGCATTCGATATTCAATTACCCAATAGCTGGGCCAATAAAGCCGATGAAAAAGCAGGCAAGGGTGGATTAATTGGAATCTTTTTTATGGCGGTTACCTTGGTAATTGTTTCCTTTTCTTGTACAGGACCCATTGTAGGTACTTTATTAGGACAGGCAAGTACTGGTGGAGTTTCAGCAGCTCCTATTTTTGGAATGCTTGGTTTTGGAATAGGCCTGGCATTGCCATTTTCATTATTTGCATTTTTTCCTTCGATGTTGCAATCCTTACCAAAAAGTGGTGGTTGGCTTAATTCAGTGAAAGTGAGTTTTGGTTTTATTGAATTGGCATTGGCATTAAAATTTTTATCGAATGTAGATTTGATTTATCATTGGCGTTTATTAGACCGAGATGTATTCTTGGTGTTGTGGATTATAATTTTTGTTTTATTAGGAGTATACCTATTAGGCAAACTTAAATTCTCTCACGATTCTGAACTAGCTTATATTAGTGTACCTCGTATATTTTTTGCAGTAATTGTTTTTTCTTTTGCAATGTATATGGTACCTGGTTTATGGGGTGCTCCATTAAGACATTTAAGTGGATTTATTCCTCCTGATGGCACACAAGATTTTAACTTGGAAACTTTAAAATATCAGCAAGGCAATATTGGGGCAGGAACAAAAACGGTTTCATTGGCCAAGCCTCCTAATAGGTTGGCCGATAAGTTGCATGTGCCTTATGGGCTGGTAGCTTATTTTACTCTAGAAGAAGGATTGGCAGCTGCCAAGGCATTGAATAAGCCCATCATGTTAGATTTTACAGGACACAGCTGCGCCAATTGCCGTAAGATGGAGAAAGAAGTATGGAAAGATCCTGAAGTACTTAAAAGAATGCGGGATGATTTTGTTTTGGTAAGCCTTTATGTAGATGAGTCTACAGAATTGCCTCTTGCAGAACAGTTTAAGAATAAGGACGGAGATGTAATTGTTACGGAAGGAGATCGCAATCTATTGTACGAAATCACCCAATTTGGATTCAATGCTCAACCACTCTATATGTTTTTAAATACAGAGGGGAAACCATTATTAAGCTTTAAATATGGGTATGATCCAGAAATTGCTAAGTTCATAGCGCATTTAGATGCAGCTAAAGCGGCGTTTTTAGCTAAATAAATATCAGCGCTTTATGAATATAAAAGAACTGGCCCCGATTAATCGGGGCTTTTTTGTTTATTTTAGAGAAGAGGAAAGGTTCATTTATAATTATGCGTCTAATATGATAACAGTAAGTTAAAATTGATTGAAACTCAACTGATAAAAGCCTTGCAGCTCAAAAGCGAAGAAGCCTTTAAAGAGCTAGTGCATACCTATGAGCGAATGGTATACAATACCGTATTGGGTATAGTGCAACAAGAGCAGGAAGCAGAAGATATAGCCCAGGAAGTGTTTATTCAGGTATATACAAGTATTGGTGGTTTTAGAGCGGATGCTAAATTATCTACTTGGATATATAGAATTGCCACTACAAAGGCTTTGGATTGGGAGCGTAAAAAAACGGCGAAGAAAAGAATGGGAAACTTGTTAAGCATTTTTAATAGAAATAATGAACAACAATACGATGCGCCCGATTTTAATCATCCCGGGGTTCAATTAGAAAAAAAGGAAGCTGCAGCCATTTTATTCAAAGCGCTAAAGCAGCTGCCAGAAAACCAACGAGTAGCATTTGTTTTATTAAAAATGGAAGGGTTGAATTATGAAGAAACTAGTGAGATCATGCAAACTACTGTAAAAGCGGTTGAAGCCTATATGCATAGAGCAAAAATAAATTTGAGAAAAATAGTAGAAAATAAGTAAACAATATATAATGAAAAAAAATTACTCAATAGGAATAGACCAACTATGGGAAAGCATCGAAGGTATGGAGCGCGCAACGCCAAGCCCTTTTTTCTATGCTAGGTTGTTGCATAAAATGCAATCAGCACAAGCAGAAGAGAAACTTTCTTTTTTGTCTCATTTTAAACCCATTTTAGTAATAGCAGTACTAAGTATGATGGTGCTTATCAATATTGGTTTATTGTTGAATCAATCTAAAAAAGCAACAGAATCTACTGCGGCATCAAGTTCGCAAACCAGCCCAGTGCAAGTGTTTTCGGAAGAATACAATTTAAATAATACCATCGATTTTTAAAATCATTCTTTATGAATCAATTATTAAAAAATCGCACACTCAATATCATCGTGATTGTTTTGCTTATTGCAAATATCACTAGCATTGGGCTTTTCTGGCTTCGCCAGGAAAGAAATAAGCCAGGCGGAAATCAACGCGGGGAAGTAGTTGAATTTTTAGTGCGCGAATTAAAAATGAATGAAACGCAGAAAGCTCAGTTAATCAAATTGCGTCAACAGCATCGAGCTTCTATACAATCGCTTCGTAAAAATCAAGAATCGTTAAAAGATGCATTTTTTGGTTTGGTAAAACAGGAGCAAGCAACGGATGCGGAAATAAATAGTGCATTGGAAAAAGTAGCTACTGCAGATAAGGTCATTGATTTAATTACGTTGAATCATTTTAAAGCAATCAGGAAAATTTGTACAGCAGAACAACAAACCAAGTTTGATGAAATTATTCAGGAAGCACTTCATATGATGCGGCCAGGAGGGCCACCATCGCCAAATGGAGAACAAGGGCCACCATCGCATTTGGAGCAAGGCCCACCGCCACAATAATTAGCTTTACTAAAAAACCCCCGTTACTAGCAGGGGTTTTTTGTTAAAGTACAATTTGTTTTTCGGTCATCATCTTTCTCAGATTAATTAACCCATAACGCATTCGCCCCAAAGCAGTATTGATACTGCAATTGGTAATTTCGGCTATTTCTTTAAAACTCATATTGGCATAATGTCTTAGTACAATTATTTCTCTTTGCTCTTCGGGCAATAAGTCTAGCATTTTTCTAACCCGCTCATGACTTTGACCTTGCATGATTTTCCCATCAGGTCCTTCTTCCGAAATTTGCAATACATCAAAAATATCTTTGTTATCACTGGTTTTGATGGCAGGAGTTCGTTTTACTTTACGAAAATAGTCTACACATAAATTGTGTGCTATCCGTAAAGCCCAAGGTAAAAATTTACCTTCTTCGGTATAGCGTTTGTTCTTAAGCGTATCTATGATTTTGATAAACACGTCTTGAAAAAGATCTTCGGCTAAATAAGTATCCTTAACAAAGAATAGGATAGAAGAAAAAATCTTGTCTTTATACCGGTATATCAAGGTTTCAAAGGCATCAGTATCACCATCTTGAAAAGCCCGAATCAACTCTGTATCAGACGCATGGTCTAATGTTCTCATAGTGTTGGTTTTTGAGTTTGGATTGTTGAAAAATCAGGATATTGGATAGCGATTTCTAAATCAAGAACAAAGTATACATCTTTTACATACACAACTCGATTGTGGAAATCCTGTTTCAAGGCCCCTGGGTTATGCACATTCTAAAACCTTGATATTTTGATAGTTAAAAGGTGTTTTCTAAACTAAAGCTGTAATAATCTGTTACTTTTGAATGGCTATGTCAACAAAATCATCTCTTGTTTTAACCACTCCTACTGTTAGCAACGAAACAGATATTATGGTGGTAGGGGCACGCACGCATAACCTTAAAAATGTATCTGTATCATTTCCTAGAAATAAATTCATTGTAGTAACCGGCGTATCTGGGAGTGGAAAGTCTTCGCTTACCATCGATACCTTATTTGCCGAAGGTCAACGCAGATATGCAGAAAGCTTAAGCTCCTATGCTAGGCAATTTATGGCCAGAATGGTAAAACCAGATGTGGATTATATAAAAGGACTTTGTCCTGCTATTGCCATAGAACAAAAAGTAATTACCCGTACCCCAAGAAGTACGGTAGGAAGTATGACGGAGATTTACGATTATTTACGATTGATGTTTGCTCGTATAGGTAAAACTATTTCTCCTATAACGGGTAATTTGGTAAAAAAAGATGATGTGGCAGATGTAATGAATGCCATACAGTTGCTAAAGGATGGAACCAAAGTTGTAATGCTCGTTTTATTTAAGCAACATGCTAAACGTGCTATTCGAGAGGAGTTGACTATTTTAATGCAAAAAGGATTCTCTAGAATGTATATGCGCCATACAGATACATCAACTGGAACCATTGAAAGAATAGAAGCCCTGCTAGAATTATCAGACAAGGAGTTAACAGCAGACATTGCAAATAAAAAAGTAAGTACCTATGTATTAATTGATCGGGTAGTAAAAAAAATATTTGATGAAGAAGATTTGCATCGTTTATCCGACTCTATTTCAACTGCATTTTACGAGGGAGAAGGCGAAATGGATATTGAAATAGAAGGAACAAATATGCACCACTTTAGCAATAAGTTTGAGGCAGATGGAATTGTATTTGAAGAGCCCTCTCCCAATTTGTTTTCATTTAATAATCCTTATGGAGCTTGCCCCGTGTGTGAAGGGTTTGGGCAGGTATTGGGCATTGATGCCGACTTGGTAATTCCCGATAAGCGCTTATCTGTTTATGAAGGAGCAGTTGCTCCTTGGAAGGGAGAAAAATTAGGTTGGTGGAAAGAACAATTCATAAAAGGTGCAAGCAAGTTTGCATTTCCAATTCATAAACCCATCATCGATTTAACAAAAGAGCAATACCAACAGTTATGGAATGGAGCTGCTGGAGCATTGGGCATACATGATTTTTTTAAAGAAGTAGAACAAAATGTATACAAAGTACAATACAGGGTATTGTTGAGCAGGTATAGAGGAAGAACTAGTTGTACGGCATGTAATGGATACCGTTTGCGCAATGAAGCACTCTATGTAAAAATAGGTGATCAACATATTGCAGCGCTTTGTGAAATGCCCGTAAGAGATTTAAAAACCTGGTTTGATGGCTTAACCATTTCAGCAAATGATCAACAAGTTGCTAAAAGAATTTTATTAGAAATCAACCAACGAATCAATACTTTATTAGATGTTGGATTGGGGTATTTAACGTTGAACAGATTGGCCAATTCACTCAGTGGAGGAGAAAGCCAGCGCATACAATTAACCAGAAGCTTGGGAAGTAATTTAACCAACTCCTTGTATATATTAGATGAACCTTCTATTGGCTTACATTCCAGAGATACGGCCCGTTTAATTGAAGTATTAAAATCTTTAAGAGATTTAGGCAACACGGTTGTTGTAGTAGAGCACGATGAAATGATTATGCGTGAAGCAGATCATATTATTGATATGGGGCCATTGGCAGCACATTTAGGAGGGGAAGTAGTAGCAGAAGGTAACTATGCGCAAATTATTAAAGACCCCAATAGTTTAACAGGAAAATATTTAACTGGGGTACTTAGTATTGATCCGCCAAAACAAGTGCGTAAATGGAATAGCAGTATTAAAGTAATAGGAGCCAGGCAACATAATTTAAAAAATATCACGGTTGAATTTCCTTTGCATACACTTTGTGTAGTAAGCGGTGTTAGTGGAAGTGGAAAAACTACCTTGGTAAAACAGATACTCTATCCTGCTTTGCAAAAAATAAAAGGAGAGCCAGCAGATAAAGTAGGCATGCATCAATCTATTACGGGTGATATTGATTCCATTGCATCCATTGAAATGATAGATCAAAATCCTATTGGTAAATCTTCAAGAAGCAATCCCATCACCTATATTAAAGCATACGATTCTATCCGAGATTTATATTCAAAACAAGGATTGGCAAAAATGCGCGGATTCTTGCCCAAACATTTTTCTTTTAATGTGGATGGAGGCAGATGTGATACCTGTAAAGGAGAAGGTGAAACAGTAGTAGAAATGCAGTTCTTAGCAGATGTGCATCTTACTTGTGAATCATGCGGAGGGAAACGTTTTAAAGAAGAAGTATTGGAAATTAAATACGAGGGCAAATCTATTTACGATGTATTAGAAATGAGTGTGGATGAAGCCATTGAATTTTTTAAAGCAGAAAATGCCATTCAAAAAGCCATCAAGCCTTTGCAAGATGTTGGCTTGGGGTATATTAAATTAGGGCAAAGCAGTGATACCTTAAGTGGCGGTGAAGCACAGCGCGTAAAGTTGGCCAGCTTTTTAGGCAAGGGCAAGGGAATTGGGCATGTGCTGTTTATTTTTGATGAACCAACAACCGGATTACACTTTAACGATATTAAAAAATTATTGACCTCCTTTAATGCGCTGATAGAGCAGGGTCATTCTTTAATTGTGATTGAACACAATACCGATGTACTCAAATGCGCCGACTGGATTATTGATCTGGGCCCCGAAGCCGGAGATGCTGGGGGAGATCTGGTTTATGCGGGAACACC
>JAVHPL010000073.1:0-51856 GCA_036170555.1 Sediminibacterium sp.
ACCCGATGTAATGCCTTTAAAGAACATATGGGTGAATGGATTGCCAATAAATCCTCCAATACTTTCTCCAAAACAAAGGCTGTATCCAATAAATACCCATAAGATACTTACAATACCAGCAGCTACAACACTTTTGATCATAGTAGAAATTACATTCTTACGGTGAACCATACCACCGTAAAAAAAGGCAAGACCGGGAGTCATTAAAAATACCAGTGCGGTAGCAACAATAATCCAGCCAGTATCCGCTGCACTATATATTTTACCTCCATCGTCAAAGTTTGGTAGAGATGGAATAAATAAAGCTCCTATGGCAACTGCCATTAATACGAGGAAGGGTGCTAGTTGTTTTGCTCTTGCTTTCGGCATAATGAATAAGTATTAAATTATAAATAAATATGTTATTATTTGCCTAAAATACATAATTATGTAGTAATTACACAATAATATTAAACATTGTATATAATTATATATGTTTAACTTTTTGTATTTAAATAATAAAAATGCTTAAACCTATTCATTATCAATAGAAAACGCTCATCTCGTAATGAGATGAGCGCTTAATTATGTCAAATTAAAAAATGATTAAATATTTATTAAGTAGCTTTGATCCTTGGATTCTAATATAGAAGTTCCCATTAAATATTCATCTACTTTTCTGGCACATTCCCTTCCTTCACTGATTGCCCAAACAACTAAAGATTGTCCACGACGCATATCTCCGGCAGTGAATACTTTTTGAATATTGGTTTGATAGGTTTTTTCAGATGCTCTTATATTACCTCTTTCATCTAGTTCTATTTCCATTTGGTTAAGGAGTCCTTCTTTTTGTGGGTGTAGAAAACCCATGGCCAATAAAGCTAAATCACAAGGAATTTCTCTTTCACTGCCTTTGATTTCTTCAAATCCACCCATTTTACCATCTGCACCAATTTTCCATTCTAGATCTACAATTTCTAATTTGATGAGTTCTCCTTGTTCATTTCCAATAAATCGTTTGGTGGCTACTGCCCATTGCCTATTGGCTCCTTCCTCATGAGAAGAGGTAGTTTTTAAAATCATTGGATATTGAGGCCAAGGCATTTGTTCTGTTCTTTTCTCAGGAGGTTTGGGCATTAATTCAAATTGCGTTACACTTAAAGCTCCTTGTCTTATAGAAGTGCCTACACAATCACTTCCGGTATCACCACCTCCAATAACAATTACATGTTTATCAGTTGCTAAAATGGACTCTTCTGAAATGGATTGATTGCTAACTCGCTTATTTTGTTGTTTTAGCAATTCCATGGCAAAATGTACCCCTTTTAAATGCCTTCCCTCAATAGATAAATTTCTAGGGATGGTAGAGCCTCCTGCTAATACAATGGCATTATATTCTCTTAGTAAATTATTGATAGATACATTTTCCCCTACATTACTATTGCATTTAAATTGTACCCCTTCTTCTTCCATTATATGAATTCTTCTGTCAATGACCCATTTTTCTAACTTGAAATCGGGAATTCCATACCTGAGCAATCCACCTGGTAATGCATCTCTTTCAAATACGGTTACGTTATGGCCAGCATAATTTAATTGCGCTGCTGTTGCTAAGCCTGATGGCCCTGAACCAATTACTGCTATTTTTTTCCCTGATTTGATATGGGGTTTTTTGGGTTCAACAAATCCTTTATCAAAAGCAATTTCAATGATGTGTTTTTCAATTTCTTCAATGGTTACAGGAGGTTGATTAATGCCCAATACACAAGCAGTTTCGCAAGGTGCAGGGCAAATTCTACCAGTAAATTCTGGAAAGTTATTGGTGGCAGATAAAATATCGTAGGCTTCCTTCCAACTTTTACGGTAAACAGCATCATTGAATTCTGGAATGATATTGCCCAATGGGCATCCATTATGACAAAATGGAACTCCACAATTCATGCATCTTGCACTCTGCTGATTTAACGAATCATCTGGTAATCTTTCTACAAACTCCTTATAATCATTTATCCGCTCGGCCACCGTGCGTTTAGTAGGAATTTCTCTTGTGAATTCTAAAAATCCTGTTGGCTTACCCATGGTATAATTGCTTTATTTGCTTAACAAGGCTGCTTTGCGTTTTTGTAATACTTTTTTATAATCAGTAGGAAATACTTTCACAAAGTTTTTTAACTGATTATCTAAATCGGATAAAATAAATTTGGCTACAGTGCTATTCGTATAATTTAAATGGTTGGTGATCATAGTTTGAACGGTATGTATATCTTCTTCATCCAAAGGGTCTAACTCTACCATTTCTCTATTGCATTTATTAGAAAATGAATTATTTGCATCATAGATATAGGCAATACCTCCACTCATTCCTGCTGCAAAATTTCTACCTGTATCACCTAAAATAATGGCGATCCCTCCAGTCATATATTCGCAACCATGATCACCAATTCCTTCTACAACCACACTAGCTCCAGAATTGCGTACGGCAAATCTTTCTCCTGCTTTTCCTCTAATATACGCTTCCCCCGAAGTGGCGCCATAGAATGCTACATTACCTATAATGCTGTTCTCCTCTGCTGTAAATAAAGCTTTAGCCGATGGATATACAATGAGTTTTGCACCACTAAGACCTTTCCCAAAATAATCATTGGCATCACCTTCTAATTCAAGTGTTAATCCCTTGGTATTGAATGCACCAAAGCTTTGGCCTGCTGTTCCTGTGAATTTAAAATGAATACTATCTGCTGGTAATCCTGCTCCCTTGTATATTTTAGTGATTTCATTTGATACAATGGTTCCTACTGTTCTATCTGTATTTTTTATTAAAAAAGAAGCGGTTACTTTTTGTTTTGTATCAATTGTTTTTTGTGCTGCTGCCAATAAATTCCAATCCAATACGTTGGCAATTCCATGATCTTGTTCTTCTTGTTTATATAAACCAGTATTTGCGGAACCTGGCTCTTTGTACAATACTTTTGATAAATCTAGATGCTTATATTTCCAATGCGTAATATTTTCTTTTTGTTGTAAGCTATCAACTTGCCCAATCATTTCATTCACAGTTCTGAAACCTAGTTCTGCCATTATTTCTCTCAATTCCTGTGTAATAAATTTAAAAAAATGAACTACATGATTTGGATCTCCCGTAAATCTTTTACGCAATGTTTCGTTTTGGGTAGCAACTCCTACAGGGCAAGTATTTAAATGACATTTACGCATCATAATACACCCTTCTACTATTAAAGCTGCTGTAGCAGCACCCCATTCTTCTGCTCCAAGCAAAGCTGCAATGGCAATATCTCTTCCTGTTTTCATTTGACCATCTGCCTGAACAACTACCCTGCTTCTTAATTTATTTTTCACCAAAGTTTGATGCGTTTCTGCCAAACCAAGTTCCCAAGGAAGGCCTGCATGTTTTACTGAACTCATAGGAGAAGCACCTGTACCACCATCATGACCTGCAATGAGTACTACATCTGCTTTTGCTTTTACAACCCCTGCTGCAATAGTTCCTACACCTGCTTTAGAAACTAGTTTTACATTAATTCTTGCGGCTCTATTTGCATTTTTTAAATCGAAAATAAGTTGTGCTAAATCTTCGATGGAGTAAATATCATGATGGGGTGGTGGAGAAATTAAACCAACTCCTGGAGTAGCATTTCTTGTTTTCCCTATCCACTCATCTACTTTATATCCGGGTAATTGACCACCTTCTCCAGGCTTAGCACCTTGAGCCATTTTAATTTGTAATTCATCTGCTTCAGAAAGATATAATGCAGTAACGCCAAATCTTGCGGATGCTACTTGTTTTATGGAAGAGCGCATAGAATCTCCATTGGGTAGGGGAGTATATCTAATTTCATCTTCTCCACCTTCCCCTGTATTACTTTTGCCACCAAGTCTATTCATTGCAATAGCAAGTGTAGTATGTGCTTCCCAGGATACTGAACCAAAACTCATTGCGCCCGTTGCAAATCGTTTGTAAATATTTTCTGCAGGTTCTACTTCATCTATTGAAATGGCTGGCCTGTTTTTGCGAAATTCAAATTGACTTCTGAGTGTGCAAGCTCTTTCACTTTGATCGTTGATGATATTTGAATATTTTTTAAAAGTTGAGTAGTCATTTTTTTTGGTAGCTTCTTGTAATAAATGTATGGTTTGTGGATTAAATAAATGGAATTCACCTTTTCTTTTCCATTGATATACTCCACCAACAGGAAGCCGATCTATGGGTTTATCTTTTTTACTAAAAGCAAAGAAATGTTTGGTAAGTGTTTCACGAGCAATTTCATCTAAACCCATTCCTTCAATTCTAGAAGTGGCTCCTGTAAAATAGGTGTCCACTACCGATTTATTGATTCCAATGATTTCAAAAATTTGAGCACCCTGATAAGATTGAAGGGTTGAAATGCCCATTTTAGAAAATACTTTTAATAAACCTTCATTAATGGCTTTGATATAATTTTTCTTTAAATGGTCAATATCTAAATCGGATTGAATTTTACCATTTATTTTCATTTCTCTAATAGAAGAAAGTGCCAAGTATGGATTGATGGCAGTTGCCCCAAATCCTACCAAGCAGGCAAAATGGTGTACTTCCCATACATCACCTGCTTCAACAATTAAGCCTACTTGCCCTCTATATCCTTTTTTAATCAGGTGATGGTGAACGGCAGCTGTTGCTAATAAAGATGGGATGGGCGCATGATCCGAATCTATGGCCCGATCTGTTAAAACAATTACTTCAAAACCGTCCTGAACTGCATCTACTGCATATCTACATAAACGATCTAATCCAGCCTTTAATGATCCATTTTTTCCATCAGCCCTAAAATAGGTTTGAAGTGTTTTTGCTTGAAAAACACCTGTATCGATACTTCTAATTTTTTCTAATTCATGGTTACTTAAAATGGGTTGCTTGAGTGCTACACTATGACAAGCCATGGGATCTTCTATCAATAAATTTCCATTACTCCCAGCAAATGTGGCTAAAGACATCACCATTCTTTCTCGTATTGGATCAATGGGGGGATTGGTTACCTGTGCAAAAAGTTGTTTAAAATAGGCACTCAAATGTTGTGGCTGGTCACTTAAAATAGCTAGTGGGGTATCATTGCCCATAGAGCCAATGGGTTCTTTGCCATCAATGGCCATTGGTGCAATTAGGGTGTCAAGATCTTCTGTTGAATAGCCAAATGCTTTTTGATATTTAAATACCTGATCACTTTCTAAATGGGTGAACATAACTCTTGGTTCGGGTAATTCTTCTAACCTAATTTTATATTTATTTAACCAGTCGGCATATGGTTTTTGTGCGCAAATAGTTTCTTTTAATTCATCGTCACTAATAATTCTTCCCTGCGCTAAATCAACCACAAACATTTTACCAGGCTGTAGTCGGCCTTTCTCTTTTACATTCGATGGGTCAATGGGTAATACCCCTGTTTCAGAAGCCATGATTACTCGATCATCATGTGTAACTGTATAACGAGAAGGACGTAACCCATTTCTATCTAAGGTTGCTCCAATAATTTGGCCATCAGTAAATGAGATAGATGCTGGACCATCCCAAGGTTCCATTAAACAAGCATGGTATTCATAAAATGCTTTTTTAACTGGGTCCATTTCATTATTTCCGTCCCATGCTTCAGGTATTAACATCATCATTACATGTGGTAATGATCTACCAGTAAGGGTTAATAGTTCAATCATATTATCTAAACAAGCAGAATCTGATTGACCTCCTGTAACAATTGGTAAAATCATTTCTAATTCTTCTTTTGAAAAAACAGGAGTAGTGAATCCTGTTTCACTAGATCGAAGCCAGTTTAAATTGCCTTGTAGTGTATTGATTTCTCCATTATGTGCTAGGTATCTAAATGGTTGTGCCAATTTCCAAGATGGAAAAGTATTGGTAGCAAAACGAGAATGCACCAAACCAAATGCCGATACAACTCGTTTGTCATTTAAATCGGGATAATAGTTTCTCAATTGCATACTAGTGAGCTGGCCTTTATATATAATGGTTCTTGCCGAAAGTGAAGCCATATAAAACCCAATCTCATCTTTACGCGTACTGTTATTAATTGTATGAGACGCGTAGTTTCTTAATATAAAAAGTTTTCGTTCAAAATCATTTGTATTGGTAATAGAATCAGGGCAAGCTATAAACACTTGTTCCATGCAGGGTTCTACAGAAAGGGCCGAGGGGCCAATATCTGTTTTGTTAACTGGAACTTTTCTATAAACTACAATGTCTAATCCTAATTTTTCTGCCGCCCTATTAAAAATATCTCTACACTCTTCCCTTAACCCAATGGATTTTGGAAAAAAAATCATACCAACACCATATCTGCCACTTTCTGGTAGGTGAGCTCCTAATTTAATGCATTCGTCGAAAAAAAATTCATGGGGTATCTGTATTAAAATACCTGCTCCATCACCTGTATTATTTTCGCATCCACATGCGCCGCGGTGTTCCATATTTTCTAACACTGTAAGTGCATCCGCAATATGTTGATGAGATTTATGTCCTTTAATATTGGCTACAAAACCAATACCACAAGCGTCGTGTTCGAACTCAGGATTATACAAGCCGCCATTGAAACGGGAATTAAGCATACAACCGAATTAATAAGTGATCAAAAAAAATGGCAGGCAATCTTGACCAAATTATAAATAAATGCCGTGAATTCAAAATAATATGTAACGAATGGGTAATTATTTGAATATTTAATAATTTATTTGTTTGTTTATTAAATATTATCTAATAAAAATGCAATTATTTTAGATTATTTAATTCTTTCTTTATTTATCTGTAATAATTATTTTATGATTAAAATAGTAGAAAAGTATATACAGTAAAGTAAATAGGTTCACTCATTACCCTATTTTTTCTGTTGAATATGATTGATGGGATAAGGTAATTTTTGGTTAACCTTTATCACCTGTTCTTTTTGATAGATTCCAAAAAATGAACTTCCACTTCCAGTCATGCTAGCATAAATGGCTCCATCTTCGTAAAGTGATTTTTTAATAAATTTCATTTCGGGGAACGCTGCTAAAATAGGGGCTTCGAAATCATTGTACAATTGATCTTTCCAATTTTCTATTGGTTGATGAACCAATGCCTCTATACTTACTGATGGTTTGCTTGGTGTAATTTGTTCAAATGCCCATTTTGTACTGATATGAATACCTGGGTGTACTAATATAAATTGATACGCAGATAAATCTAATACAATTGGAATTAAATTTTCGCCTCTTCCAGTTGCATAACAAGGTTTGTTCATGATAAAAAATGAACAATCACTGCCCAATTGAGCTGCGTAGTAAATCAATTGCGCTTCGCTGATATTTAATTGAAATTTATCATTGATGAGCTTTAATGCAAATGCCCCATCAGCACTTCCTCCACCTAAACCAGCACCCATTGGCACTACTTTATGCAAATGCATATTAATATTCGGTAATTGAGGAAAATGGGTTTTTAATAGCTGGTAAGCTTTTACACAAAGATTATTAAAAGGGTCTCCTGGTATAGTTAATCCACTTAAACTAAATTGAATTTCGTTGCTTAATTTTTTCTGATTCATTTCCCTTGCCCCTGAATCTGCACTTACAATTTCTAGTGAATCATTGAATGGAATAGGATAAAATACGGTTTCTATTTCGTGGTACCCATCTGTTCTTTTTCTTGTAATATGAAGCCCAAGATTAATTTTGCAATTAGGGAAAACCACCATTAGCAGAAATTTAAATATTGATTGACAACTATTTTCTCTTATTTAATTCATCTCGTATTGCAATGGCTTTAATATAGTCTTCTTGTTCTAGTACTTCATTCAATAAATTGTTTAACTCTTCTATGCTTAGCGTATTCAATTCACTACTACCACTTCCTCTTTCTTCTATTCCAACTGTTTCCCCTTTACTTTTTTTGGAAATTCCATCTTCCATTAAAATTCCTGCATTCTCTAAAATGTTTTCATAAGTATAAATAGGACATCCAAAACGAACGGCCAATGCCAATGCATCACTGGTTCTACTATCTATTTCAACCGTATCATTTTCTGTAAAGCAAACTAATTTAGAATAAAAAATACCTTCCTGTAAATCATTGATGATAATTTCCTGTAATTCTACTCCAAAGGCATTCATAAAATTTTTCATTAGGTCATGGGTGAGTGGCCTGCTAGGATGCATATGTTCTAAAGCAACCGCAATGGCTTGTGCTTCAAAACCGCCAATAACAATGGGGAGTCTGCGAAGCCCATTGATTTCACCCAAAACAACCGCATAGGAATGTGTTTGTGTAATGCTATGAGACAGCGCTACAATTTCCAGTTCGATTTTCTTCATATTAGCTGTAAAATTAACTCAAAATAACACATCAACTTAAGTTTATGCATACTGTTTCTTTAACCATTTATCAAATGCAAAGGTTCCAAATGGTATGAATGCCGCAATGATGGCCAATAAAAGTCGGCTGATTTGCCAATGATATTGTTCTTTAACAATATAAGTATGGTATAGATATAGGATAAATAAAACCCCATGAATCCATCCACCCACTTTCACCGGATAAGGGTTACCTGCCAAATATTTTATAGGCATTGCGATGCTTAAAAGCATTAGCAATGAAATACCTTCTGCATATCCTATTAATCGAAATCTTCCTAAAGGGCTTTTTATTAAATGTCTCATTAAACTTATTCGTTATTGATTTTGGCAATTTAATTAATTCTTTCTTCACGATATTTTATTTTTCATCATACTGCAATTCAATTTTACAGATTTACTAAAAAGCAGGATATTTATTAACTAAAACCAATATATGCCCCTTTTTACCATTGCTGATATAGAATCTGCCGATTTAATAGCTGGGTATGCAGCTCAATTTATACATACCCCCAATGCCACTTATTCACATGTTAGGGCAAAAGCAGGTGCTGTACTTCCAACACATGCCCATCCTCATGAGCAAGTTTCTTATGTATTAGAAGGAAAATTTGAATTAACCGTTAATGGGGTTCCTTATTTATTACTACCCGGTATGGTATTTGTAATTCCTTCTAATGAACAACATGCAGGGTTAGCCATTACCGATTGTTTTATTTTAGATGTGTTTACTCCGTTTCGTGCCGATTACAAAGAAAAAGGGGGCATTGTTTTAAAATAAAAAGCCCATTCTAAAATGGGCTTTCTGTTACAAACAGATTTTTGGGGGAATTAATCTGTTTTCTTACGCTTTTTTTACACGAACTATTGATGCTATGCTAATGCTTTCATTTTTTTAATTGCTTCAGTTAGTTGTGGTAATACTTCAAATGCATCTCCTACAATACCATAGTCTGCAGCTTTAAAGAAAGGCGCTTCAGGATCTTTATTAATTACAACAATTACTTTACTTCTGTTCACACCAGCTAAATGCTGAATAGCACCTGAAATTCCAACTGCAATATACAAATTAGGTGCTATTTGAACACCAGTTTGACCCACATGTTCGTGGTGTGGTCTCCAATGCGCGTCTCCAACTGGTCTGCTGCAGGCAGTAGCAGCTCCCAATTCTTTGGCTAGGTCTAATAAAATTCCCCAATTTTCTGGTCCTTTTAATCCTCGGCCACCGCTCACAACAATATCGGCCTCTGTTAATGGTACTTCTCCACTAATTTTATTTAACGATGTTATTTTTACTTTTGCTGCATCAACATGAATGGCTAATGGGGTTACCTCAGCCGTTCCTTCTCCTGCAATAGTCATATAACTATTGGGGCTTAATGAAATTACTTTAATGGGGGAGAGTATTTGAACGTTGGCAAAAGCTTTTCCAGAAAAAACCATTTTTTTTACAATAAATCCATTGGAGGTATCTGGTAAAGAACAAGCTCCTGTTACAATACCAGCTTTTAATCTTGCAGCAACTCTTGCAGCTACCGCTTTACCTGTTTGGTTATGAGATAAAACGAATACGCTAGCTCCAGTTGCTATTATAGCATCTGATATTGCTTTTGCATAAACTTGTGTATCTAGCTGATTAAATGTTTCGTTTGCAACCTGATGTATTTTACTTACTCCATATTTTCCTAATATGGCTACATCATCTTTTACAGTACCAAGTAAAAGTCCTTCTGCGGGTATCCCTAACTGCGCCGCAATTTTTGAACCATAGGTAAGCGCTTCCAAAGAAGATTTTTTTACTTGTCCATCGGCGTGATCGATCAATATTAAAACAGACATTTTGTTAATTTAAAATTGTATAATAATTATTGAATTAAATGGCTTTTGCTTCTTCATGTAATAAACGAACTAGTTCGGCTACATCATCAGATGCAACCAATTTAACACCTGCTTTAGCTGGAGGAAGTTCAAAATTTACAATATGGGTTAATGCATCAACTTCAATTGGTTCCACTACTTTTAAAGGTTTGGTTCGAGCTGCCATAATTCCACGCATATTGGGGATTCGTTGCTCTGCTACACCTTTAGAACAACTTACTACCAATGGTAGTTCTACCTCTGCAACTTCTTCTCCGCCCTCTATATCTCGTGTAATGGTAGCTGTGTTGCCAGCTAAATCAAATTTAGTGGCCAATGAGATATAAGGCTTGTTCATTAATTCTGCAACCATTCCTCCAATTGAAGAACCATTATAGTCGATAGTTTCTTTACCAGTAAAAATGAGATCATATCCTCCTTCATTTGCCATTGCTGCAATTTGCGATGCAATGGTATAGCTATCGTTATTGTTGCTATTAATTCGAATGGCTTCGTCTCCACCTAATGCAAGTGCTTTTCGTATAATGGGTTCTGTTTCAACTCCACCTACTGTAATTAAATGTATTACTACGGAAGCATCTTTTTCCTTTAATTCAATTGCCCTAACCAACGAATACCATTCATCAAATGGGTTGATGATCCATTGTACCCCGCTTTCATCAAATTTTGTATTGCCATCTGTAAAGGCAATTTTGGATGTAGTGTCTGGCGTTTTGCTAACACAAACTAAAATCTTCATATGTTTTAATTTATTGTTTCAATTAGTTGCATAAACAACTATTGCAAATATAGTAAGCTTTAAATAGTGGCAAAGGAATTGCCTATTTTTATTATCGAAACATTGTTAAAAATTCAACAATTGCTAAAATCACCATTATTCTATTAGTAGATTCTCTTTTTATGAAACTTTTACCCTTGTATCTTTACTAAATGAACAGAATAGAACGCATTAAAGACTTTTTGGAGACCAACCCAACTGATAATTTTTTGCGGCATGCTTTGGCTTTAGAGTATATTAAAGTGGGAGAAGGAAAAATGGCCAGAGCATTGTTCGAAGCCATTCTCACAGACTCCCCTGAGTATATTGGTTCTTATTACCATTTAGCAAAATTATTGGAGCAACTTGGAGAGCGAGAATTGGCTATTGAATGGTATGAAAAAGGGATGTCAGCTGCAAAAATGGTAAAAGATCAACATGCTTACAATGAATTGCAAACTGCTTACGAAGACCTGGTTTATTAAACAAGTAGGCCCTTGATATTGCAAATTTTATTTCAATTTAACTCAACTTGATTAATTTGAAATAGTTACTAAAACCTTTATTATATGACAGCTACCTACGATTTTGCTAAATATAAAACGCCAACTGGAACCAAATTAAATTGTAAGGGCTGGGTTCAAGAAGCTGCATTAAGAATGCTTTTAAATAATTTAGATCCCGATGTTGCTGAAAAACCCGAAGAATTGATTGTATACGGTGGTAGAGGTAAAGCAGCAAGAAATATAGAAGCCTTAGATCAAATTATTGCTTCATTAAAATCATTAGAAGAAGACGAAACTTTGTTAATACAAAGTGGTAAGCCAGTAGGTATTTTTAAAACGCATAAAGATGCTCCACGTGTATTATTGTCTAATTCTCAGTTGGTTCCTAATTGGGCTAATTGGAAACATTTTACCGAATTAGAACAAAAGGGTTTGATGATGTATGGCCAAATGACTGCTGGAAGTTGGATTTATATTGGCTCACAGGGTATTGTTCAAGGCACGTTCGAAACCTATGCAGCCATAGCGGATAAACACTTTAATGGTTCATTAAAAGGTACTTTGAATATAACGGCTGGGTTAGGGGGTATGGGTGGTGCCCAACCATTGGCCATTACCATGAATGAAGGAGTAGCACTCATTGCAGAAGTTGAAGAATGGCGTATTGATAAGCGCATAGAAACCAAGTATCTAGATGAGAAATTTACTAATATAGACGCAGCAATTGATAGGGCACTAGAATATAAAGCTTTGGGAAGCAGTAAAAGTATTGGCATTCTATGCAATGCAATAAACTTATTAAAAAGACTTATTGAAAGAAATATTCTTCCAGATACATTAACTGATCAAACTTCTGCACATGATCCTTTGATTGGATATTTGCCAATTGGTATTTCTATTGAAGAAGCCAATCAATTGAGAGTGGATAATCCCGATGCCTATATTCAATTAAGTTATGCCAGTATGTACCAACATGTTCAATTAATGATTCAATTGATGGATAGGGGTGCTATAACTTTTGATTATGGTAATAATATAAGAGCAAGGGCTAAAGAATATGAAGATCAACAAATCGCTTTAAAAAATGAATTACCCCATATCATTGGTAGGAATTTTGATTTTCCTGGGTTTGTGCCTGCCTATATACGCCCATTATTTTGTGAAGGGAAGGGACCATTTAGATGGGCCGCATTAAGTGGAGATCCTAATGATATTGCTGTAACTGATGAATTGATAAAAAATTTATTTCCCAATAATAAAAGCATGCAACGATGGATTCAATTAGCAAAAGATAAAATTGCTTTTCAGGGATTGCCTGCAAGAATTTGTTGGTTAGGACAGGGAGAACGTGAAATAGCAGGACTTGCTTTTAATGAATTAGTTAAAACAGGTAAGGTTAAAGCGCCCATTGTTATTGGTAGAGATCATTTAGACACAGGGTCGGTTGCTTCTCCTAATAGAGAAACAGAAGCCATGTTGGATGGTTCTGATGCAGTGGCAGATTGGCCTGTGTTAAATGCATTGGTGAATACAGCAGGTGGTGCTAGCTGGGTTTCTTTACACCATGGAGGTGGTGTAGGAATGGGTTATAGTATACATGCAGGAATGGTAATAGTTGCTGATGGAACGGATGATGCAGCAGCCAGATTAAAAAGGGTATTACGCAATGACCCTGGTATGGGTGTAATAAGACATGCTGATGCTGGCTATGAAATTGCTAAAAATACGGCTGCAAAATTTAAACTTGGAATTTAATAAGTAGTTAACGTGATTTGCTAGTTAGCTAACTGATTCGTTTTGAAAAATTAACATAGAATGAGATTTTTTATTAGTTTGATATTTTTATTTGAAACAATTTTTTGTACTGCACAATCCGTTAATCAATATTTTGAAAGCATCAGAAAGGATGAAGCGGCATTAACTGCTTTTTTTAATCAAATGCCCAAGGGAGGAGACTTGCACCATCATTACAGTGGATCGGTTTATCCAGAAACTTTATTAGATCATGCTATTTTGAATGATTTTTATTTAAATAAAGAAACAATGACTGTTTCAAAAGAAAAGCCTACTGCCGGTAAATGGGAACAATTTTCTACCATTCAACGCAGCGGTAATTTGGAGCAAGTGAAAGAACAAATTATACAACAATGGTCTATTAAAAATTTTAATTACTTAAATGAGGCTTCTAACACTCATTTTTTTTCCAGTTTTGAAAAGTTTAAAGCGGCCAACGATGATAGTTTTGCTATGGGGTTAATGGAATTAAAAAATAGAGCTGTGAGTGAAAATCTAAGCTATATAGAAACACAGCTCAATACAATGAATACCTTTATAAATACGGATGGTTTTATTCCATTAAATGGGGAATTAAGGAAACTTCAAATAACTAAAAATGAAAAAGCAGTTTTTCATTTATTAGATAGTATTTATTTGTATTTAATTAAGCAAGATATAGCTAAAGATGCCCAAGCATTTAATGTTGATTTTGTAGAGAAATTACATGATTCATTAAAAATTGATGATGATCAATTTACCATGCGGTTTCAAAACTATGTGTTGCGGTTTATGGAGCCAGTAGATTTATTTAAGCAATTGGTATTGGCTTTTATTTCTGCAAACAAAAGTGCCATTATTGATGGAGTAAATATTGTTTCTCCAGAAAATGGCGATACGGCATTGCAGGATTATTGGTTACATATGATCATGTATAAATATTGCCATAGCAGATTTCCTACAGTGCGTTATTCTATGCATGCAGGAGAATTAAGCATGAATTTGGTAAAACCAGAAGCATTAACATGGCATATTCGTAGCGCTGTTTATACGGCAAAAGCAAATAGAATAGGTCATGGAGTGTCAATTGCTTATGAAGACAGTTGTTACGACCTTTTGCGCTATATGGCTAATCAAAAAATTGCCGTTGAAATTAATTTAGCTAGTAATGCTTTTATTTTAAATGTAAAAGACAGTCGTCATCCAATTTTATTGTATAAATCCTTCGGGGTTCCCATTGTGCTAAGTACAGATGATGCAGGTATATTAAGAACAACGCTTACGGAGCAATATGTATTATTGGCAAAAAAGTATACTGCGTTTTCATATAGTGATATAAAGAACATAGTATACAATGGCATTCGGTATAGTTTTATAGAAGATGAAAATGTAAAGAAAAAGCTATTGAAAAATCTGGATGAAAGATTTCGCGTTTTTGAATCTACATTTTATATGGAAAATTAACTATGTGATTGTTAAACACTTTCATCCCCATGGCAGCCTAAGCCAAATTGTATCTGAATACACACTTGTTGCTGCATTCAGAACAGATGGGCTTTCGGATATTGTTGCACCTTTTCCTCCTGTTCCTCAACAGTCGTTGTATTTCTATTTGAATGATCCTCTTAAAGTAATTGATGAAAATAATACAAATCAAGTAGTCATTAAACCAAAAGCTTTATTTGTAGGAACTCAAATTTCAACCAAGCATTTGGCTTTAAGTTCCAACCATCTAATGTTTTATATTAATTTTTATCCTGGCGCATTGCATCGTTTGTTAAAAGTTTCTTTGTCTGAATTTACAGATACTGATATTGACGCTAGCTTTGTTTTAGGTGAATCTGTTCATATTTTATTAGAAAAATTAACATTTTCAAGTTCCTATGACGCGATACCTAAATTGGTTGATCAATTTTTAATTAAGCAGTTTAATTTATTAAAACCTGCTTTGCCAATAGATCATGCCATTCATTATTTGCTAAAGGAAGATGGGAATATAACAATGGATACACTTGCTTCAATTGCATTTGTAAGCGTAAGGCAAATGGAAAGACAATTTAAAGAACGAATTGGAGTGCCTCCAAAAATGTATGCTAAATTAATTCGGTTCTCTAAAGCATATCGGATGAAAGAAATCAACCCTTTTTTAACTTGGACTAGTATAGCTCATTCCTGCGGCTATTACGACCAAATGCACTTAATCAGAGACTTTAAAACATTCACCAAAATGAATCCAGGGTATTTGGAGGAATTGATTTTAATTACACCATATCATTTGCAATCACATTTGGGCTAATCAGGATTGTCGTTTTTGTACTATTTATTGGTATTTTTCTAATGGATATTTGAAAAAATTATTCAAATGAAAACAGCAATCAATAGACGTAGTATGTTGCAACAAATAACCGCAATGGCAGTTGTTGCGGGTTTAGAACCTACCCGTTTTCTACAGGCGCAAACCAATCAAAACCATGTTCAACCCGTTTATGTATCTGCCGAGGAAGGAGCGAAAGGTAAAATAGGTCAAATGGATATCCAATTTAAATTATCTAGTGAACAAAGTAGCGGTACAGCGGGACTTGCAGAAATTACCATTGCGCCAGGAGCATTAGGTGCTTTGCCTCATTATCACGATCATTTTGATGAATTATGTAGGGTACTAGAAGGTACGGTGCACATTTTAACAGGCAATACGGTAACAAAAGTATCAGCTGGTGGATGGCATTTAAGACCTAGAGGAATAGTGCATACATTTTGGAATAGTGGAAATGTTCCCGCTAAAACAATTGATATATGTTTACCAGGTGGTCATGAAAAATACTTAAAAGAATTAGCTGCATTATTTGAAAATAATAATCGGCCAAGTTCAGCCGATTTTAAAATGCTAGAAAAGAAGCACGATATTCACTATAGACCAGATTTATTACCTGGAATAATGAAAGAATATAAGGTTCATTTGTAGCCATTTTCATCAAATATTCATTGGGATTAAGTGGTTGTTTTGTAATATTACTTTATGAAAAATTCATCCCGATTATTCCTGGTTAATCCAATTTTCTTTGTTTTGGTTGGGTTTTTATTCTTGAATAGTAGCCCTATTTGGGCCAAAGAAAAACCCATCATTACAGGGGCTGATCAAACCAATCTGTACATTAAATATCTTAAAGGGAAAAGAATTGGCTTATTGGCTAATCCTACTACCATTGTTGGGAACAAGCATTTTGTAGATAGTATGTTATCTAGGGGCATTAATATTGTAAAAGTTTTTGGTCCTGAACATGGTTTTAGAGGAAAAGCAAGTGCAGGTGTTAAAGTAGCTGATGAAAATGATCCTACAACTGGAGTTAAAGTAATCTCCTTATACGGTTCAAAGCGAAAGCCATCTAAAGAAGATATGGCCGATATAGATTTAATGATTTTTGATATACAAGATGTTGGCTGCAGATTCTATACCTATATAAATGTATTGGCCCATGTAATGGAAGCTTGTGCGGAGAATGGCAAAGAGTTGTTGGTGCTAGATCGCCCAAATCCAAATGGTTATTTAGTAGATGGCCCTATTTTAAACATGAAATACAAGTCGGGTATTGGTATGTTTCCCATACCCATTGCACATGGCATGACCATTGCAGAATTTGCTCAAATGATTAATGGGGAAGGATGGTTACCCAATCAATTAACATGTTCGTTGAAGATCATCAAAGTGGCCAATTACACTCATGATTTACCTTATACCTTGCCTGTTAAACCATCACCTAATTTAAATACACAGCAAAGTATTTTGCTCTATCCTACAACCTGTTTATTTGAAGGAACCGTTTTGAATCATGGACGAGGTACGCAGTTTCCTTTTACTATTTTTGGTAGCCCATTGTATAAAGACATTTATTCTTTTTCATTTACGCCAACCAGTATACCTGGGATGAGTGAAACACCGCTGCACATGAACAAAGAGTGTTATGGGCTAGATTTACGTAATTATGATATTGCTGAGCTTAGAAAAACAAAGAGAATTCATATACAATGGATGATTGATTTGTATAATCAGTTTCCAGAAAAAGATCAATTCTTCGATAAAAGCCAAAGCAAGGAAATTGGGAATATTAATTACCTAATTGGGAATGATTTATTTCGCCAACAAATAGCAGCAGGTAAATCGGCTGATGAAATTTATGCTTCCTGGGAACCAGGTTTAGGCCAATATAAAGAAATGCGTAAGAAGTACTTACTGTATCAATAAGTATTGGTCATATCTTCATCAACACATAAAATGAAATTGGCTTTGCCCTTATTTTCGGGCAGTAAGCTGTTAATATTTTTTTGGCTTACGGTAGTGATTGTTCCATAATTCAAATTAGGCTGTGCTTTTTTCAGATACCAGTTAATTCCATCAAAATTATCTGAATGGTATGATCCGTTGTAATGGATAAACAACATTCCTGCTTGATAATTCTTCAATATAAAATAAGCCATAGTAGCATCTTTGCTGGCTTGAGCTTTAGGCATATTCACACTTCCATGCCCTGCCATCATTTCCATCATTTTTACATAGCCAGGTAAGTTAGCATCATAATCCATTGGTAAAGGAGCCATCCAACTTTTTTCTTGATCTGTTAAACTGTCTAATTTCCCAAATCCCCCCTTTGAAACCAGCGATGCATATTTTCGTGGAATATTGGTTGCTATAAAGGGTATCTTTTCTGATTTTGCAAAATTTACTAGTGGGGCATAATCCGTTGGATAGTTTTTCCAAAGTCTTGCATTGGAATCAAGCCCTCTTGCACTTATTTTTCCTGCCAAATAATTATTTAAAACTGCTTGATTATCTGCTTCAAACATTTCTGCTCCCAATATCAGGTTTCGGTAGTTTTTTAAATCTTTGGTAACAACCAATTGCATCCAGTGTGCAATAGCATTATTGTGGTATTCTCCAAAAAGTACAATATCTTTTTCTTTGAGTACTTTGAGCATTTTTTTATAGGATATCTTTTTTCCTGCTTCATTGTATAACTTATACGGAAGTTTATCTTGAGCTTGAACAATCAAATAGGAACTAATAAACAGAATTATGACGATAATTTTTTTCATAAGATTAATTGGTCTAATATTCCAAATATAAACTAGTTACGTGTAAATTATTTACCGTATGGACAATCACACAAGAAAAAATAACTTAATTAATCACTTTCTTCAAAATGAATATGTTGATGATGCGCACCTGCTGCAATATGTAATACAAAGCCCATAATGGCTGCATCTTTTAAAATATTAATTAGTGCGGCCATTTTCATATCTCTAGTACCTGCATTTAAATAATTGGGCACGTGTATAGAAAGAATGAAAATAAGTATCAATGTTACCAAAAAATAGCTGGTAAACTTTACGTACTGATTGGTTAAAAAAGATAGGCCTACTAATACAAATAGAGATCCAACAATATAGGCATATACAATTCCACCTACCATGAAAACTGGTACATAAACAAATAAATCTCTTGGGTATAAAAAATGAAAAATTCCAAAAATAATAAGCACTATGGATAGCATATAAATGGCTATTTTTGAAACGATATGATAATGTTTCATAGCGAATAGGTTTAGTTTAAAACAATTTATAAAAAAAATAGATAAAAACCAATAGGGGTGAAGATCTTGTGCATTAAAAGAAGAGCTGATACTGCTTCGTATGTTGGTTTGCAATTGGGAAATTGGGTTGTTGATTGGATGTTATGGTATACACTTCACTTGCTTCATATCTAGAAGCAATTCTTATTAATGTTTCGTTTGCGTATGGTTGAAATTCTTGTAAGGCAATTTCAGGCGAATTGTTTTCTTTGGATAGATGTGACAATAATACGTGGGTTAAATTAGGCGCACGATGGGTTTTGAATAATTCCAGCGCTTCTCTATTGGATATATGCCCTTTGCCTCCACGTATTCTATTTTTTAATAATGTAGAATATCTGCCTGTATCTAATAAATTTTCATCATAATTCGATTCTAAAAAAACTGCCTGGCATTGTTTAAAATAATGTTTTACTTGATCGCATACCATTCCAATATCGGTCATAATACCCACGGTAATTCCCTTGTAAATCACAATAAAGCTATGTGGGTCTACTGCATCATGCTCTTTGGTAAATGGAACTACCACTAATTCTCCAATAGCAATTGGCTCATTGGCTAAAAAAGGTTTAGAAAGATGCTTTATTAAACGCGGCCCACACTTGGCTGTTTCTGGTGTTATGTAAACTGGTAAAGCATATTTATGAGCCAGTGTAGAAACACCTTTTATATGATCTGTATGTTCATGAGAAACAAATATGGCTTTGATATTTTTGATAGATAAATCTCGCTGTTTCATTCGAATTTCAATTTCTCTGCAAGAGATTCCAGCATCAATCAATACGGCTTCATTTTGGTTCCCAATATAATAGCAATTGCCATTGCTGCCCGAGTTTAAAGATGCGATGAATAGTGCCATAGAATTAACAAAGAAAGTGTATATTCAGCGTAAGCAAGTATGAATGGGAAAATAATTTATATAATGGGCGTATCGGGTTCTGGTAAAACAACAGTAGGACAATTACTTGCTTTACAGTTGGGAATCCCTTTTTTTGATGGAGATGATTTTCATCCAATTGCTAATAAAGCCAAAATGAAAGCAGGTATTCCATTACTTGATGCAGATCGTATACCTTGGCTACAAGCCATTCATACAGTTGCTAAAAGCAATGCGCTATTACTTGGAGCAGTTATTGCTTGTTCTGCATTAAAAGAAATGTATAGAATTATATTATCTGAAGGTATTGATTTCCCAACATGGATTTATTTAGAAGGAGATTATGAGTTAATTCTTCAAAGACTATTGCAGCGCCCCAATCATTTTATGCCAGCAGCCTTATTACAATCTCAGTTCGATATTTTAGAAAAACCACTGTATGCTTTAACTTTATCCATACAAAACAAACCCAAGGAACAAATTAAATTAATTATGCAACAAATTTCATTAAGTGAATTAGGGATCGTTGGGTTAGGCGTAATGGGTAAGAGTTTAGCTATAAATTTTGCGACTAAAGCAATATCTATTTCTGTTTTTAATAGACATCTTGCTGGGAAAGAAGAAAATATAGCCCAGCAATTTGTAAATGAACATTCTTTTTTGCAAGAAGTGAAACCCTTTGATCAAATTGACACTTTTATACAATCTTTAGCAGTTCCTAGAAAAATTATTTTAATGGTGAATGCAGGTAAACCAGTAGATGATATATTAGAAATAGTACATCCTTTATTGAGTGAGGGTGATATTATTATTGATTGTGGCAATTCTCATTATATAGATACAGCACGAAGAATAGAAAAATTGTCAAAAAAAAGATTGCATTTTATGGGTGCGGGTATTTCGGGTGGGGAAGAAGGTGCTTTAAAAGGGCCATCTATCATGTTGGGAGGTAATAAAGATATTTATAATCAGGTTAAACATTTATTTCATGCAATTGCAGCTAAAGATTTACATGGAAATGCCTGTTGCAATTATATTGGCGCCGATGGTGCAGGCCATTTTGTAAAAATGGTACACAATGGAATTGAGTATGCCGAAATGCAATTGCTTGCAGAACTCTATTTTATTTTACGTAAAGGGTTAGGTAAAAATCCTGATGAAATTGGAGAGATATTTAAAGATTGGAATAAAAGCTTTTTGAAAAGTTATTTAGTAGAAATTACCATAGAGATACTCTCAAAAAAGAATGGAAATAAATGGCTAATTGATGATATTTTAGATGTGGCAGTAAGTAAGGGTACTGGAAGTTGGGCAACTCAAACAGCGGCTTATTTGGGTACCCCTGCAACCATGCTTACGGCTGCCTTATTTGCAAGGCATCAGTCTACAGAAATAAAATATTCAACTATTAAAACTAAACGTAAATCCAGTTCATTTATATGGCAAAATGAATCTAATCTTGTACCCCATTTTGGTGATGACCCTATTAAGCAGTTAGCCCAATCTTATCAATTAGCGAGGATTATAAATCATCATCAAGGCTTTGCCATGATTCAAAGTGCTTGCAAAGAATATCATTGGAATATTGATCTTCAAAAATTGGCAGCTATTTGGACCAATGGTTGCATTATTAGATCGGTTTTTATGGAACAGTTAGCAACTTTGCCATTAAATGAGTGTTCTATTTTATCATTGCCCGAACTTCAAGAAATCATTCTTGAAAATAAATTGGCTTTAGCTACAATAACATCCGTTGCTTTAATCAATGGCATTTCTATTCCAGCATTGTCTGCTTCTTTGAACTTTTTACATGCATATTATTCGGAGGATTCTCCAATGAATATCATTCAAGCACAAAGAGATTATTTTGGCGCACATGGTGTTGTGCTAAAATCTGATCCAAATAATAATCAAGTGCATATCAATTGGATATGCCCTTAGTTTATTAGCGTATTCAATGTAAGTACTCCTAATAACCCAATAATAGATACAATTGTTTCCATCAATGACCATGATTTTATTGTGTCTTTTATAGACAAATTAAAATATGATTTAAACATCCAGAAACCTGAATCGTTGATATGAGAAAATAGTAAGCTGCCTGCTCCAATTGCTAAAACCATGAGATTAGCATTAAACGGAATACTAGTGATAAGAGGGGCCATGATTCCTGCTGCGGTTAATGCAGCTACGGTTGCTGAACCAATACAAACCCTTATCACAGCGGCAATTATCCAACCCAACAGGAGGGGGTGAATAGAAATATGTTCTATGCTTTTTGCAATTTGGTTACTAATACCACTATCCGAAAGTACTTGCTTCAACGCGCCTGCACCAGCAATTATTAATAAGATGGGCGCAATTTCTTGAATGGCGGTAGTGAAAAATTCCATGATAGATTGAATTGTATACTTGTTTGTAATTCCCAAACTAATAGTGGCGAAAATTAAAGAGAGTAATAGCACAATGGATGGATCACTCCAGAATTGTATTAAAACAGAATTATTTTTTTCATTAATTTGAAAAATTGCAAAAACAATCATCAAAATGGCTGGCAATAAGGCACTTATAAAACTGTTCCATTTGCCAGGTAATGCATTGGCTTCTATTTGTTTTGGCTTAAACATAGGTAATGGGATGGCTACCATATTTTTAAGTGTTCTCGCAAAAATGGGTCCTGCAATGAATACAGTTGGAATAGCAATCATTAATCCATACAATAATACTGTTCCTGTATTGGCCTTTAATTGTGCCGAAATAGCTAGGGGCGAAGGATGTGGCGGAAGAAAACCATGTGTTACGGAAAGTGCAGCCAACATAGGAATGGCGGTATAAACAATGGGTAGGTTGTTTTTGTAAGTTATAGAGAAAACTAATGGAACTAATAAAATAAAACCAACATTATAAAATAAAGGAATACCTACTACAAAACCAGTAAGCATCATGGCCCATTGAATATTTTTTTTTCCAAATAATTGAATGAGGCTTTGGGCAATTTGTTCTGCTGCTCCAGTTTCGGCAATTAGTTTTCCCAACATGGCACCTAATCCAATGGTAAGAAGTAAATCGCCCATTAACCCTCCAATGCCTGTTTTTACAGAAACTATTACCATGTTTATTGGCATACCTAACCACCATCCTGCTAATAATGCTACAAAAATAAATGCCAAAAAAGGATGGAGCTTAAGCCATGCAATCAAAAGCATTAATATAAATAAACAAGTAATGATTACTGCTATATACATGGTCATGAAGTTAATACTATCTTCACAATATGGAACCCAATGTATCTAAAGATCCATTACATGGTAAAACACTGGAAGTAATTTTAATGTATTTGGTACAGCATTTTGGCTGGGAAGACCTAGCTAGAATAATCAATATCAATTGCTTTAAAAGTAATCCAAGTATAAAATCGAGTCTTACTTTTTTACGTAAAACCCCATGGGCTAGAAAAAAAGTGGAAGACCTTTACATTAGTACACTATGAGTTTTATATTTCAATTAAATTGGTGGTTTGAATAATATCTTTTAATGCATCTGTTAAGATATCTAAATCTTTTTGTGAATTGAAAGCCTGGATAGAATACCTCATGTACACTTTATTTGCATGAAGCATGATGGGAATTTCAATATTGTATTTTTCAAAGAGTATATCTTTTAATTCTTCTGGCTTTGGGGCTTTAATGGGAATACTGCATAGTTGCAGAATAAAATCATCTGTAATAGGGGCTAATGGTGCTGTATTTAAAAGAGAACAAAAATGCAATACATTGGTATGAACCAATTCCCTGCATGCTTTGGCAACAGATGGCCAATTATATTCTTCCATAAATTGAATTACAGAAGGTATAGTACAAAAGGCAGAAAAGTCTCTTGTGCCCTGTGTTTGGTGGTAATCTAAAAAACGTGAATTGGATGGGCTAGTGCTATTAAACCCCCAACTAATTACCAGTGGGTCAAATTGATTTTGCAGAATTGGTGTTACATATAAAAAAGTACATCCTTTGGGAGCCATCATCCATTTATGGCAAGCTCCTGTATAAATATCTGCCTGTAATGTACTTAGGTTTAATGGAACTTGACCAGGAGCATGTGCTCCATCTATGAACGTGATTAATCCTTTAGATTTTGCGATAGCGCAAATTTCTTCAACTGGGAATCTAAGCCCGGTTGAGCTGGTTATATGACTAATGAAAATCATTTTTGTTTTTGCACTCAGCCCTTTAAAAAATTCATCAATAAATACTTCTTTTGAACTGATAGGCAATGTGATGGGCTGTTGAATATATTTTGCCCCCATTTTTTCACAATAATAGTTGAGTGTTCGGTCACATGCACCATATTCTAAGTTGGTGGTAAGAATTTCGTCACCTGCTTTAAGAGGTAAGCTTTTGGCAATAAGGTTTACAGCATAAGATGGGTTGGTTACCAATACTATGTCATTTGCATTGCATTGCAAATAATTACTCAATGCAACACGAGATGATTTGATATATTCCAAACCTGTTTTTATAATAAATTGAACAGGTTCTTGTTCTAATTCTAGTTGGTATTGTTGATATTGGGTAAATATGGGTTTTGGACAGGCTCCAAACGAACCGAAATTGAGAAAGGTAATATCTTTCCTGAGTAAAAATTGATTGCGAAGTTTATCTGATATCATGTAATAAATTTACATGAATTGGATGAACCACAAATATTGATTTATTCATTTAAATACGATAATCTTTACATTTGAAAGAGAAGTGGAAGCTTACTTAATTTAAATTGTTTTTAATATGGCTTTTTTAGCACTAGATCAAGTACATAAACTGCAAGAAGAACGGTTTATTGTAAAGCCTACCAGCTTTTCACAAGATCGGCTTGAACGAATTGCCATTGCTGGTGAAACAGGGTCGGGTAAAAGTACCTTGCTAAAAATGATTGGTGGGTTGATTCAGCCAGATGGAGGTATTATATATTTTGAGGGGAATAAAGTTGCAGGGCCATTGGAACAATTATTGCCTGGGCATGCTAAAATTGCTTATTTATCTCAACATTTTGAGTTAAGGAATAATTATAAAATGGAGGATTTATTGGAGATGAGTAATTTGCTGAACACTGAATTTGCAGAAACCATTTTTAGTATTTGCCAAATTAATCATTTGCTTAAGAGAAAATCGGATCAATTATCTGGAGGGGAAAAGCAAAGAATTGCCTTGGCAAAATGTCTTATTGCTGCACCAAGTTTGCTCTTGTTAGATGAGCCGTTTTCTAATTTAGATAGGGTTCACAAGGATATCATCAAATCGGTGATTGAAGATATAGGAACTCAACTGCATATTACCTGTATACTGGTATCTCATGATGCAACCGATACCCTTTCTTGGGCCGACAGAATGATCATGATGAAAGATGGGGCCATTATACAGCAAGGAACTCCTAAACAACTATACTATCATCCGCTAACAGAATATACAGCCGCATTAATGGGAGAGTATAACCTAATTGATACCAATTTATATCCCGATTTTATTAGTTTGCTAGGGGAATCTGTAAAAGGGAAAAAAGCCATGCTTCGGCCTGAACAATTATTAATTGTAAAGGAAAATGAACGAACAGTAACTGGTATTGTTGAACAAGTATTATTTTATGGAAGTCATTATATGATTCATGTAATAGCTAGTGGGTTAACTATTAAAATTAGAACCAGTAATTATTTATATAATCCAGGTGATATTGTACATATTGGGTTAAGCTATATTGGGTAATATTGTATATTTAAAATAGTAGTGTTGGTTAACTTGCTAGCATGAATTTTAAATGGGTATTCTTTTTGAAAGAGTATCGTTTATTTTTTTAAATAAATGATAGGGTTTGTAAATTCGCCAATCTGCAATTTCCATTAATTCTAAATAATACTGCAACTTTTTCTTTTTAAAATCTTGTTGAGTAGCTTCGGGCATATTCAGTATTACTATCCATCCATTTTCTTCACTAACTTCATCATACCACTCTTGATAATATTCTTTATCGCTACTGTGAAAATTTAATACGTTCTCTGTTATTAAAATAAATTTTACAATTTTTTGACTATATAATAGGTCTATAATTTCTCTTTTGAGCTCCATTATATCATTCTCGATAGCATCATTCCATTCGCCAATCATTTCAATGATGGCAAAATGAAGCTCATAGTCTACATAAATGATTTTTATATATAGGGTTCTGCTTCCAAAGTAATCCCATTGTGGGTGGATATAATAATTGTATACAGTTTGAGAAAATTCAAATTCACTGTAGGTTCTTCCAAAAAAAGGAGATACTGGATCTTCTTCTGCAACATATATATGTCGCCAATTAAAGAATGGTTCTATTTCGTGCATTTTCTTCTTAATGACTTACGGCTTCAACTGCTTTTTTTACACTTCCATGTTTCAATAACAAATCTTTTGCTTTTTCATAATCGTTAAGGGATAGTTTGTCCATCACCATTTTTACCCCACGGTCTACTAGTTTCACATTGCTCAATTGCATATTAACCATTTTATTATCTTCTACTCTTCCTAGTTGAATCATGATAGAAGTAGAGATCATATTCAGCACCAGTTTTTGTGCAGTGCCACTTTTCATTCGAGTGCTACCTGTTACAAATTCCGGACCTACTATTACTTCAACAGGAAAATCTGCTGCTTCAGATACAGGAGAATGTGGATTACAGCTTAGACTACCTGTAATGATTCCTCTTTTTCTACACTCTTTTAATGCGCCTATAACATAAGGGGTTGTTCCACTTGCGGCTAATCCTACCACTACATCTTTATCGCTAATAAAATGCTTTTGTAAATCAGACCAACCTTCGTCGCAACTATCTTCTGCAAATTCTACTGCTTGCGTTATGGCTTTTTCACCTCCAGCAATTAATCCAATCACTAATCCATAGGGTACTCCAAAAGTAGGTGGGCATTCACTGGCATCAACAATTCCCAACCTTCCGCTAGTGCCAGCGCCAATATAAAATAATCTACCCCCTGCAAGCATTTTATCACTAATTACAGATACCAGTTTTTCTATTTCGGGCATTGCCTTTTCAACTGCATAAGGAACCGTTTTGTCTTCATTATTAATATTCTGCAATAATTCGTGTACGGGCATTTTTTCTAAGTGCCTATAAGTAGATGCTTGCTCTGTAACTTTAATGAAATCAGGCATAAAAAGTATTTATTGATGATAGGCAATTAGCCCTTGCATGGGTGTTTTTAAAACTTTCCCCAATTCTAGCTCATAACCATGGCAAAGTTCCTTCAAAACATCTCTAAAACCAAATCCAACACTTCCTACAAAATGAATCGGGAAACTCCAACTTTCCCTGAATTTATATAAGTGAGTGAAAAAAAAGTCATTTAAACCATCTTCAATAATATTTTCAATCATAAAATGACCGCGATTTTCGGCTAAAAAAATAGCAAATGAGGCTAAATAAGCATTAGCAAGTGGCTTTTTGTACACCATTTCTAATATATGGTCATGTGTTTCGTTAAATCGTTTTTCAAATCTGGCATGTAAGTCTTCATCAAAGGTTTTATAGAGAAAATACTGTATCACTTTTCTCCCTAAATAAGTTCCGCTTCCTTCATCCCCAAGAATATAGCCTAATCCAGGGCTGTTTTTCACAATTCTTTTTCCATTATAAAAACAGGCATTAGATCCAGTTCCTAATATGCACGCAATACCTTTGTTCTTTCCGCAAGTGGCTCGGGCAATTCCCAATAAATCATTGTTTACTTCAATAATAGCAGTAGGAAACAATTTTTTTAAAATCAACTTCATGTTTTTTGCGTTTTGCGGATCTCTTAGACCAGTTCCATAGAAAAACACATTGTTGATTACCGTACGCTCTATTTTAGGCAGTAGTTTTGCTTGTAAGAGTTTGAACATGCCTTCAAACGATACAAAATAAGGGCTAATAGGAGCAGTAAGTATCTTCTTTTTTTGGCCGTTGATTAGCAGGCACCATTCACATTTGGTAGAACCGCTGTCTGCAATTAATATGGCTGGCATAGGAAAAGTTTATTTCAGATATAAATATAGATATTTGCAGTCTTATCATAACAAATAAGTGTGTACCTATGGGCTCAAAGAAATTGCAGATTTGGTTACCCCTTCTTTTTTCGATGGTGATGATTGCTGGTATGGCTATTGGATTTCAGTTAAAAGAGAAAACAATGGCAGCCAAATTTTTTAGTTTTTCTAAAAAGTCTTCAATCCAAGAATTAACAGATTTAATAAAAAGCAGGTATGTAGATAAAATAGCTGCTGATAGTATTAATGCCCTTGTTGCTACAGAATTATTAGCACATTTAGACCCCCATTCGGTATTTATTCCTGCAGATGACCTGAGTGCTGTAAATGAAGAAATGATGGGAAATTTTCAGGGAATTGGCATTGAATTTAGGATATTGAATGATACCGTAAACGTAATGACTGTAATAAAAAATGGCCCTGCAGATAAAGTGGGTGTACAGGTTGGGGATCAATTATTAGCAGTATCCGATTCTATAACTATTTCAGGAAAAAATATTGATCCTTCTGTAATTAGAAAATTATTTAGAGGCGCAATTCATACTCAAGTAAAAGTGAAATACCTTCGAAACCAACATATTGGGTCCGTTACTATTACAAGAAATACAATACCAGTAAGTTCCATAGATGCTGCATACATGCTTGCACCCAGGAAAGGATATATTCGTATTAATAAATTTGCAGAGCGAACCTATGAAGAGTTTATGCAAAGTTTAGAGCTTTTGCAAAAAAATAAATTGGAATCATTGGTGCTAGATCTTCGAGGCAATGGCGGTGGACTTATGAAAGAGGCAGTGGATATAGCAGATGAATTTTTAGATGACGATAAATTAATTGTATATACAGAAGGAGAACATACTCCTCGAATTGATTACAGATGTAAAAGGCCGGGGCTATTTGAACAAGGGAAATTAGTGGTTTTGATTGATGAAACTTCGGCATCTGCTAGTGAAGTTTTAGCTGGTGCTTTGCAAGATTGGGATAGGGCAACGATTATTGGCAGAAGATCTTTTGGTAAAGGATTGGTACAACAGCAGTTTCAATTGAGTGATGGAGCTGCTGTTCGTTTAACCGTTGCAAGATATTTTACGCCATTAGGTAGAAATATTCAAAAACCATACGATAAAGGAGTAAAAGCTTATCAAGAAGAGTTAATCAATCGGTATCATTCAACTGATACTATGGGCAAAAAAGACAAAACTGGTTTTTCTAAAAAAGTATTTAAAACAAAATCAGGGAAAATAGTATATGGTGGGGGAGGTATTACCCCCGACAGCATCCTTGCTTTTGATTCTACTCGTTTCCCTATTGCCTTCATTCAATTATTAATGACCAATTCACTTACGAATACGGTATATCATTATTTTGTTGCAAATCGAGGGCTGTTTAACCAATATCCAAATCCTGAGCGTTTTAGTAAAGAGTATACTCCTGGTAAAGTTGAATGGAATGCGATTTTAAGTGGCTCCCAAAATGAGAAAATTAACCTTGCTGATTTAAGTATTGAGGGAAAGCAATTAATTTTAAATAGATTCAAAGCATTGATTAGCAGGCATTTATGGAGAGATAATGGATATTTTATCATATTGAATGAGTCTGACCCAATGATAGCAAAAGCCCTTTTGTTTTTAAATAATACAAACTAGTTGGTATATATTAAATAAATAAGTTAAATTAGTGGTATAATCAATATTGGTAATTTATATTTCGCCATTTAAGGAGATGTATAACTTCTATGTGATGGAAAAGAAAATTTACATATTAAAGAATCGAATGCATATACGAGGCCCTTATACCCTAGATATGCTTAAGAATAAAACACTTACTCAAACTGATTTAGTTTGGTATGATGGTCTTCCCGATTGGACCAAAGTTGATTTACTAGATCAACTAAAAGAATTTGTGAAACTGGAAAAAATGCCTGAAAAATCATCATTCTGGAAAAGAAATAAGCTACTCTAGTTTTAGCAAAGGTTGATGACAATTTTTTCTCATTTTTTTCCTAATAATTAGTTGCGATTACTTCAGATGAATTCATTATTTGATAATATTTGAACGCCCTATTTCTTACTCATTAGATTATTTTTGCGCTTTATAATGCTATGAGATATGTTTTTTGCTTGATGCTAATTCATTTTGCTTCATTTGAAATATTCGCACAACAAAACATTATTTCTGATGAAGATTCGGTTAATCAACTAAAAGAAATAATTGTAACAGCCACTAAAAAAAAACAGCAACTCATTCAAATTCCCTATTCGGTTAGTAAAATAAATGCAGGATTTATACAGGATTTATTTTTTAGATCTACTCCTGAAGCATTAACAGGAACTTCAGGAATATTTGTTCAAAAAACAAATCATGGGGGTGGCGCTCTATTTGTAAGAGCCCTTACTGGCAATCAAAATTTATTAATGATAGATGGGATTAGGCTTAATAATGCCACTTATAGGTATGGGCCTAATCAATATTTTAATACAATTGATTTATATACTGTGGGGTCTATTGAAATTATCAGGGGGTCTGGTTCTGTACAATATGGTTCTGATGCAATGGGAGGTGTTATTCAAGTATTTACTAAAACCCCAAATTTTTCTGAAAAGCCTAAATGGTCATCTACTATTTATGGAAAAACGGTAAGCTCAAATATGGAATATACTGGTAGAGCAGAACTAATACATCAATCTGCTGACAAGGCTCTCCAGTTTGGTTTTACTAATAAGCAATTTGGTGATTTAGTAGGAGGTGATCAAACTGGAATTCAGCATCCTTCTGGGTATAGTGAAAAATCATTTGATGCAAAATTACGCTGGAAATTAAACGAAAAAACTTTGCTTACAATGGTACATCAGCAATTGATTCAACATGATGTTCCTTTATATCATAAAGTACTGTTAGAAGATTTTAAGTATTATTATTTTGAACCCCAACAAAGAAATTTGAGTTATTTAAAAATAGAAAAATATATAGGTAAATCTATTTTAAATCATTTGTATATAATTGCTTCTACTCAGCAGAATAAAGAAACAAGAAAATATCTGAAAAACAATGCATTATTTGAGTATCAAGAATCAGATAAAGTGGCAACGATTGGGTTGGCGGTAGATATGTACTCTTCTTTTTCAAATATAGTAACAGCCAATACCGGTGTAGAATATTATCATGATAAAGTGAATAGTTCAACTTTTAAAATGGCTATATTGAATCCTGCTACTATCTCGCAAAGAGGTCTGTATCCTGACAAAGCAACATCCAGTAATTTATCTTTTTATAGTTTACATCATATTGCTTTAAAAAAGTTTCAAATTGAAGCAGGAATAAGGTATAACCAGTTTCAGGTAAATATAGTAGATACAGCTAGTGCATATAAACTTGGTTCTGTAACAATTCATCCTACATCTTTTGTAGCTAATTTTTCACTTTTATATAAGATTAATTTCAATCAATCCTTATATGGATCTATAAGCAGCGGGTATCGTGCTCCCAATATTGATGATATGGGTTCATTGGGGCTAGTTGACTTTAGGTATGAAATTCCTGCCAATAATTTAAAGCCAGAAAAGTCTTATAATTTAGAAATTGGCTATCGTTTAATAAATAACAAAACCACATTTTCGGTTGCTTTATTTAATTTACAATTGCGAGATTTAATTACTAGAGTACAAATACCTTCACTTCAAGTGGGGGGATATAATGTATATACAAAAGCCAATAATCAACAATCGTATATTCGTGGATTTGAATTGGAGTATAGGCTTAAAATTTCGAAACAGTTTTCGGTAGAAACCAATGTCATGTATGCTTTTGGGCAAAACAGCTCTAAAAATGAACCTTTGAGAAGAGTACCGCCTTTAAATGGAAGAACTGCATTTAATTATAAAAATACTCATTGGAAATTTTGCATTGAAAATATATATGCAGCTAGTCAACGCCGATTGGCCATAGGTGATAAAGAAGATAATCGCATTTCAATTGGGGGTACCCCAGGCTGGTATGTAATAAATATTCATGCAGGCTATACAGTTAATTCTTTACAAATTCAAACAGGGTTGATGAATGTATTGAATAGAGATTATCGAACCCATGGTAGTGGAATTAATGGGGCAGGCCGATCTATTTTTTGTGGAGTTAAATTATCTTTATAAGTAAATTTCCTTTTGTTAATTTGATTTTTTTAAAAAGAGTGAATAAATCAGTTTAAATGATGATAACTCTCATGTTTTGTTTTCTCATATTGTTACTATATTCGTACAAATAGAATACGTATGGGTTCTTCCTCACTGATTGTACTGATTCTTGCTGCTATTACCTTTTCGGGGATAGCAATTTTACTCTCTACCCTGGTATTAAAAGCGAGCACCAATAAACAAAAAGGGGAACCGTATGAGTGCGGTATTCCTACAACTGGCAAAACTTGGATTCAGTTGAATGTTGGATATTATCTTTTTGCTTTGATTTTCTTAATTTTTGATGTAGAATTGGTTTTTCTGTATCCTTGGGCGGTGGTGGCTAAAAGTACAGGTTGGCTGGCGTTTGTAGAAATTATCATTTTCTTTTTCATACTTTTTATGGGCTTTCTTTATGCGCACAAAAAAGGTGCATTAAAATGGATATAATTGAATAGCATGATTGAACAAAAAAATACCGAAATAAGCTTTCCAGGGCAGATTCACGAAACACCTGGGGGTGGCATTGTTTTGAGTAAATTAGATGATGTGATTAATTGGGCAAGATCTAATTCTCTTTGGCCACTCACTTTTGCTACAAGTTGTTGTGGTATAGAATATATGGCTGTTGCAGGTGCCAAATATGATTTCTCCCGATTTGGGTTTGAAGTAGCAAGAGCCACACCTCGGCAGGCTGATGTGATTATTATAGCTGGTACTATTGTAAATAAAATGGCGCCTGTATTAAAAAGACTGTATGATCAAATGGCCGATCCGAAATATGTAATTGCAATGGGATCCTGCGCAATTAGCGGGGGGCCATTTTTCTATAATACGTATTCTGTGGTTAAAGGGGCGGATCATGTGATTCCAGTGGATGTGTATATTGCAGGCTGCCCACCAAGACCAGAAGCATTGCTGCATGCACTTATTTCTTTGCAAGAGAAAATAAAAAGCGGATTAACTAGAGAACAAATTAGAACTGGAAAAGGATAACTATGCTAAACGAAGATTTGAAGTTAAAAATTATTGAGTTATACCCAACTGCTGGTTTTGAAGAATTAGACGGATGGATTAATGTGCAAGTGGAAGCCGCCGATTGGATTTCGTTGGCAGGGTTGCTTAAAAATAACGAAGCACTTTTTTTAAATTCATTGTTCTGTTTAACTTGTATTGATTGGAAAACCCATCTAACGATGGTTTATCATTTGAGTTCTACAAAATATAGACACAATATTGTTATAAAAATTAAATTAGATAGAGATAAACCAATAGTAGAATCAGTAGCCAATATTTGGAGAACTGCCGAATTTCATGAAAGAGAGGTTTACGAAATGTTTGGTGTACAATTTTTAAACCATCCTGATTTGCGTTTATTGATTTTGCCAGATGGATGGGAAGGGAAAAACCCTTTAAGGAAAGACTTTGAAGATCCCATTAATATGATCAAATTATAATATGGTTGAAGAAGTAGGTAGAACAACGGAAGGTGATTTAATTATTAATGTAGGGCCACAGCATCCCGCAACTCACGGTGTATTGCATTTGGTTATTACGTTAAATGGGGAAACTATTAAAAAAGTGGAACCTCATTTGGGTTATATTCATAGATCTATTGAAAAAATGACCGAGAGTCTTACGTATAGGCAGTTTAGTTATGTAACTAGTAGGATGGATTATTTATCTGCTCATATTAATAATCATGGGTGTGCGCTAATTGTAGAAAAAGGATTGCAAATAGAAGTTCCTCCTAGAGCCCAAGTAATTAGGGTTTTAATGGATGAGCTTACTCGCATTGCTTCACATGAACTGTGGTGGGGTGCAATGGCTATGGATTTAGGGGCGTTTACTCCATTCTTTCATGCATTTAGAGAAAGAGAGAGCATTAATGATGTGATGGAAGAAACTTGTGGTGCTCGGCTAACTATGAATTATATAGTACCGGGCGGAGTAATGCAAGATTTACATCCCAATTTTCAACATAGAGTAAAAACATTTTTACAGTTATACAAACTTAAAATTCATGAATACGATGAATTAGTAACTGGTAATATTATTTTTCAAAATCGGATGAAAAATGTAGGGTATCTTTCTCCGGAAGATGCAATTTCTTACGGGGTTACTGGCCCTGCAGCCAGAGGAAGCGGTGTTAGTTGTGATGTTAGAAAAATATACCCTTATGAAATATACAATCAATTAAGCTTTGATGAAGTTTTAGAAACCGAGGGTGATTCTTTTGCACGTTATATGGTTCGTATAAAAGAGATGAAGCAGTCTATACGTATCATAGAACAATTAATTGATCAAATTCCCGATGGTGAATTTCAAGCAAAAACCAAAGCGGTTCTGAAATTACCCAAAGGTGAATTCTATCAACGTGTTGAAACGGCAAGGGGTGAATTAGGTATTTTTTTGGTAAGTGAAGGTGGTACAACCCCTTATAGAATTAAATATCGTTCTCCTGGGTTTTCTAATCTTTCTGCATTAGATCATATTGCAAGAGGTGCAAAACTTGGAGATTTGATAGCCATGATGGGAACACTCGATTTAGTAATACCTGATATTGATAGATAATATGTGGAGTTTAAGTAAAATAGCAAGCAGTTTACATGGATGGTTGAATTCAACCTTTGATCCTACCATTTCCCTTATTATAGAAATGGTTATTGCAGGGGTTTCTATTATTGGTTTATTTGCCGTATTGGGGTTGGTATTGGTATTAATGGAACGTAGGGTGGCTGCTTGGATTCAAATTAGGCTGGGACCAAATAGGGTAGGGCCGCAAGGATTACTTCAATCAATGGCCGATACTATAAAATTATTGGTAAAAGAAGGATTAACACCCAATGGAGCAGATAAATTTTTATTTAATCTAGCTCCATTTATTGCCATGATTGTAGCTATGTTACTGATGGCACCAATTGCTTTTGCAAAAGATTTTCAACTTTGGGATTTAAATATTGGAGTACTATATGTATCAGCCGTTTCTTCTATAATGGTTATAAGTATTTTAATGGCTGGCTGGTCAAGTAATAATAAATATTCTTTAATGGGAGCCATGCGAAGTGGTGCTCAGATTGTGAGTTATGAATTGTCTGCTGGCTTAGCCATTTTATCAATTGTAGTTCTCACCGGAAGTTTACAGGTTTCTACTATCATAGAATCTCAAGCGGATGGATGGTGGATATTTAAAGGGCATATACCAGCAATCATATCATTTGTGATATTCATGATAGCGGTAACGGCCGAAACCAATCGTGCACCTTTTGATTTAGCCGAAGCAGAATCAGAATTAACTGCAGGTTTTCACACAGAATATTCTGGAATGAAATTCGCACTTTTCTTTCTTTCAGAATATGTAAACGTATTTATTGTTTGCTCAATTGGGGCTACAATTTTTTTAGGTGGATGGATGCCTTTTCATATTGGTCATTGGGAATCATTTAATCATGTGATGGATTTTATTCCTTCCAGTATTTGGTTTTTTGGGAAAACGTTTATGTTGATTTTTTTAATTATGTGGTTCAGGTGGACCTTCCCTCGATTAAGGATTGATCAATTATTGAATTTGGAATGGAAATATTTATTGCCTATCAGTATGTTGAATTTATTGGTGATGACGGCAATAGCTATTTTAGGTTGGCATTTTTAATGATACACTATAATTAAGAATATGTTTTTAAAAGAGTATATAAAAGATGTGTATGGGGCAATAAAATCATTATTGGTTGGGTTAAACCGAACTGGTTATTACTTTACCCATCATAAAGAAATTATCACCGAACAGTATCCAGATAATCGAGCTACTTTAAAAATGGCAGATCGGTTTAAGGGGGAAGTAATTATGCCACATAATGCCAATAATGAACATAGATGCACTGGTTGCACTGCCTGCGAATTGGCTTGCCCTAATGGAACTATTAAAGTAGTTACGAAATTTGAAGTAAATGCAGAAGGAAAGAAGAAGAAAGCGATTGATAAATTAGTGTACCATTTAGAATTATGTACGATGTGTAATTTATGTGTAGTTGCATGTCCATCTGATGCAATTAAAATGGCTCCTACATTTGAACATAGTGTTTACGATAGAAGCTTACTAACCAAAATATTAAATAACCCCGGTTCTAAAATAATGGAAGGCGTAGAATGATGAGCGGATCAACCATATTATTTTATTTGCTTGCAGCATTAATTGTATGCTGTGGCGTATTGTCTGTTTTAACCAGACAAATATTTAGAGCAGCTATTTATGTATTGTTCACACTAATTGGAATTGCAGGTTTGTACTTCTGGCTTCAATATGAATTTCTTGCTGCTGTTCAAATTGTAGTATATGTTGGAGGAATTATTGTGTTAATTATTTTTTCCATTTTCCTCACACAACAAGCGGGAGACAAATTGGCGAAACAACATATTAATCGGAAAATATTTGCAGGTTTATCCGTATTCTGTGGCTTTGCCCTTACCATTGTTCAAGTTTTAGAACATGGGTTTAAAATGGGGACTGAAGATCCCATTTTACCAACCGTAGAAAATATAGGACACCGTATGTTGGATGTTAATAATAGTGGATATGCATTTCCTTTTGAAATAGTGTCTATTTTATTATTGGCAGCATTAGTAGGATGTATTGTTATTGCTCTCAGAACTAAGCCTGAAAGTGAAGTAAATCAGAAGTAAAAATGAAATAGTATGATGGAGCCTGGATTAACTCATATTTTGTTTGTAAGCATCTCACTTTTTTTTATAGGTGTGTATGGATTCTTTACAAGAAGAAATTTAATTACGATGCTGATGAGTATAGAATTAATATTAAATAGTGTGAATTTAAATTTTATATCATTTAATAAATATTTGTGGCCAGGTAAAATGGATGGATTGTTTTTTTCGATATTTATAATTGCTATTGCTGCAGCAGAAGCTGCCGTTGCCATTGCCATCATCATTAATTTATACAGAAGTCACCATTCTATTGATGTTGAAACTGCTGAAGAATTAAAGTATTAATCATTATGCCCAATACCTTAAATATAGCCTTAATCCCTTTATTATCCTTGGCAGGATTTTTAGTTCTCGGTTTATTTGGTAGGAAATATTTTAATAAAGTTTCTGGACTAATTGGAACTATTCTTTTGTTTATTTCAACTGTGTTGGCTTTACATACAGCCTACGAATATTTTTTTGAATATGGTAAAGTTGCAGGAGTGTACCAGCAATTTATACCCTTGCAATTTACTTGGTTAGCATTTACAGAAACCATGACAATTAATATGGGCTTGATGATAGATCCTATTTCTGTGATGATGTTGGTTGTTGTAACATTTATTTCATTGATGGTGCATCTCTATAGTTTGGGATATATGAAAGGGGAAGAACGTTTCCCTATTTACTATGCATTTTTAGGTTTATTCACTTTCTCCATGCTTGGCTTGGTATTAGCTACCAATATTTTTCAGATGTACATATTTTGGGAATTGGTAGGCGTATCCTCTTTTTTACTGATTGGGTATTATTATGAAAAACCAACCGCAGTTGCAGCCGCAAAAAAGGCATTTATTGTAACAAGATTTGCCGATTTAGGTTTTTTGATAGGGATACTGATATTGTCTTATTGCTCTGGAACTTTCGATTTTACAACATTAATTGCTCGATTAACTACACCTGGTTCTATGGAATTACAAACAGCGGCAACATATTCATTTATGGGTATTTCTGCATTAACCTGGGGTGCCGCGTTGGTATTTGTTGGTGGGGCTGGTAAAAGTGCATTATTCCCTTTGCATATTTGGTTGCCTGATGCTATGGAGGGCCCTACACCTGTTTCTGCATTAATTCATGCCGCAACAATGGTTGTAGCAGGTGTTTACTTGGTTGCTAGATTGTTTCCTTTTTTTGCTTTAACTACTCCAGAGGTTCTTGTAGGGGTTGGATGGGTTGGAGCTATATCAGCCGTTGTTGCTGCTATTATTGCCTGTACACAAACAGATATAAAACGAGTTTTGGCTTATTCAACCATGTCTCAAATAGGATATATGATGTTTGCCATGGGGGTTTCTAAGTACGGAGGAGAAGATGGACTTGGATTTACGGCTTCTTTGTTTCATTTGTTTACACATGCATTATTTAAAGCTTTGTTATTCTTAGGAGCAGGTGCCGTGATTCATGCAATACATAGTAATGAAATGAAAGATATGGGAGGTCTGCGAACAAAAATGCCCATTACACATATAACATTTTTAGTAGCCTGTTTAACAATTGCAGGTATGCCACCACTGGCTGGGTTTTTTAGTAAGGAAGCCATTTTATTAGCCGCATATCAACAAAATAAACTTATTTATTGGGTAGCTTTACTTACTTCAGGACTTACTGCATTTTATATGTTCCGATTGTACTTTAGTATTTTTTGGAATAAGCCATTTCAGGGCCACTATAAACAACAAGGTGAAGGTGGTTTAGTTATGATGTTGCCGCTTATTCTATTGTCTATTGGGGCTGCATTTGCAGGCTTTATTCCTTTCGGAAATTTTGTAACAGCAGATGGTGTTGCAATAGAATCACATTTTCATGTAATCTTTTCAGTAGCACCAGTTTTGATTGGGCTGGTTGGCATATTTACTGCCATGTATTTATATAAAAATGCGAATGATCATCCCAACCAGTTATCTAATAGTTTGGGAGGGTTGTATAAAGCAGCCTATCATAAATTTTATATGGATGAACTTTACTTATTTGTAACTAAAAAAGTGATATTTAATTTAATAGGTAAACCTGCAGCTTGGGTAGATAAAACAATTGTAGATGGCTTGGTTAATTTAACGGGATCTGGAACACAAATGGTATCAGAAGGGATTAAAAAATTACAATCAGGTAAAGTTCAAGCATACGCTATTTATTTTTTAACAAGTTTGATTTTGCTAACGGTATTGTTTATATATGTATGGTAAAACCATGGTAAATTATCATTAATGAATGTATTATTATTTTTAGGATTCCCTTTGCTTACTGCCTTGTTTGTATTGCTCTCTCGTTCAAATCAACAAGTTAGGGTAGTTGCGTTAATTGGTTCATTGTTGCAAGTAGTTTTAGCATTGCTCTTGTTATTTGCATTTCGTGTTGAGCGTGGAAACAACAATGCTGCGCAATTTTTATTTGAACAGCAATATCCTTTAATACAATCACTCAATATTCATTTTCATGTTGGAGTAGATGGAATATCTGTTTCAATGATCTTACTTACTGCTTTTGTTGTATTGGCTGGGGTGTTGGTTTCTTGGAATATAGAAAAAATGACGAAAGAGTTTTATTTCTTATTAATCTTATTGGCGTTAGGAGCTTATGGGTTTTTTATTTCATTAAACTTATTTGTATTATTCTTCTTCCTAGAAATTTCTGTAATACCAAAATATTTATTGATAGGAGTTTGGGGTAGTGGTAAAAAGGAATATAGTGCCAATAAATTGGTATTGATGCTCATGTTTGGCTCGGCATTAATTTTAGTAGGAATGTTGGGGTTATATTTTGTTGGTGGTCATGAATTTGATTTGGTAAATCTTTCCCGTATCATTATTGAACCTGCAAGACAAACTATTTTATTTCCTTTGCTATTTGTTGGTTTTGGTGTATTTACTGCATTGTTTCCATTGCATACTTGGGTGCCCGACGGTCACTCATCTGCACCAACTGCTGGGTCTATGTTTTTGGCAGGGATTTCTATGAAATTAGGTGGGTATGGATGTTTAAGAGTAGCTGTTTATCTTTTGCCTGATGGTGCTAAACAATATGCAGATATTATTATCCTACTCTCTTCTATTGCTATTTTGTATGGGGCATTTGTAACCATGATGCAGCGCGATTTAAAATATATTAATGCATATTCTTCTATTAGTCATGTTGGGTTTAGCTTACTTGCGATGGGGATGTTAACACAAACAGCTATTACAGGTGCTTTGATGCAAATGATTTCTCATGGATTAATGACTGCACTTTTCTTTGCTGTAATTGGTATGATTTACGATCGTACCCATACAAGAATGGTAGATGAAATGGGAGGATTAATGAAAGTAATGCCATTTATTACTACCGTACTATTTATTGTAGGCCTTTGCTCTTTAGGTTTGCCAGGATTAAGTGGATTTGTTGCCGAAATGACTGTATTTGTTGGCTCTTGGCAAAATGATCATATATTTCACCGCATTGCTACCATCTCTGCTGCAATGTCTATCGTAGTGACAGCCGTTTATATTTTAAGAGCAGTTGCAAGAACCGCAATGGGTACTATTACTCATCCTGAATTTGAAGAATTAAAGGATGCTCATTGGAATGAAAAATTTGCAGCAATGATATTATTGTTGGGTATTATAAGCATAGGGATAGCTCCAGGTTGGTTGAATGATTTGCTTGCCCCAGGAGCTGAAATTATTTCAAATAGAATTGCAGGAAAATAAACTCTAAAAGGATGAATGATTTGCTACTATTAATGAAAAGTGAATTGGTGATTACCATCATCATTTTTGGTCTGCTATTTATTAAAGTGGGCAAAGGAATGCGTAATGAGCAATTACTTCCTATCATTCAATTGGTATTATTGGTTAACTTAATTATAGGATTCTTTTTTAATATAGAGGGTAGTTTATTTGGAGACATGTTTCATACTTCCCCACTAATTGCTTTTGAAAAAAATATATTAAATCTGGGTGTGTATTTGATAGCCCTGTTGAACACAGATTGGCTTAAGAAAACAAATCATTTAGCTGAATTCTTTTTACTAATACTTGCTGCCTTGTTAGGGATGTTTTGCTTAATATCTAGCGGTAATTTATTAATCTTTTATTTATCATTAGAATTAGCAACTATTCCTGTTGCCGCATTGGCTAATTTTGATTTAGATAAGAAAAGTTCTTCTGAAGGTGCTATGAAGATGATCCTTTCCTCTGCCTTTTCTTCGGGTATTCTTTTGTTTGGTATTTCTTTAATCTATGGAATTACTGGTTCTATCAGTTTTGCTGCATTGCCTCAACTTGCAGATGGATCTCCACTATTTACCTTAGCATTTATTTTTTTATTTACCGCATTTGCTTTTAAGCTTTCGATTGTGCCATTTCATTTTTGGACTGCAGATGTTTATGAAGGTTCACCTATTGCAGTTACTTCATTTTTATCGGTTGTTTCAAAAGCTTCAGTTGCCTTTATTTTACTAACAGTATTGTACAAAGTTTTCTTACCTATAGAACATATTTGGTACTACTTAATTATCATTGTTGCCTCTTTAACCATGTTAATTGGTAATTTGTTTGCAATGCGCCAACAAAATATGAAACGATTTCTTGCTTTTTCTTCTATTGCTCAGGTTGGATTTATTTTAGTTGGAGTAAGTAATGGAACTGAAATGGGCGTTTCTTCGGTTGTTTATTTTATACTTATTTATTTGTTTTCTAATTTGGCCGCATTTGGAGTAGTTGCTGTAATTTCAGAAAATAAACAGAAAGAAAATATTGACGACTATAAAGGACTTTATTCAACCAACCCATTCTTAAGTTGGATATTGGCTATTGCCTTATTTTCTTTAGCAGGTATTCCTCCAACGGCTGGTTTCTTTGGAAAATTATTTTTATTAACGGCAGGTGGTTCTAAAGCAAATTTTGGATTCATCATTTTTGCTGCATTAAATATGATTATTTCTCTTTATTATTATTTACGAGTTACCAGGGCCATTTTTATGGATAAAAATGAATTCCCTATTGAAAAAATTAAAACGAATGCTTCTGTTCAAATGGCCATGGTAATTTGTGCAGTTGGTATTGTACTGGTTGGTTTAATGGGTTGGGTTTTTGATTACATACAAACACTACATTAAATTATTATGGCTATAAATAAAAATCATGAATTTGAAGAGTTGGATGGTATTAAATGCGGAATTGTTGAAAAGAATGTTTCAACATCACGTGTAACATTTTTAAAGGAATTACTTTCCTTTAATGGGTATACTGTTGTGGTTATCCCTTCTCCTCCACCTAAATCTGCGGCCACTGCTGTTCAAAAAGTAGGAGAAGAAAACACTTCTGTACCTGTAACCAATACTCCAGAATCTTTTACAGTTGGCGTTACAGATTATACTTTTAATACAATCAATGCCATTTTTGGGAGAGCATTAAAAACGTCTAATGGTCATATTGTTACGCTGGCTTATTGGAATCAATTAGAGCAGGTTAGCAACGATGAAATTCCCTACTATGAATTTGTTGATCAAAAAAGGTAATGTACAATTAAACACCCTCTATTATTTTAATATAATTAGCTCTTTCATACGCAGTTGGATCAGCTATATGCTGTTGGCTTAAAAGACCTTTAAATGCATTAATATCATCAAAACCCATCATATACATCCAGTCTTGTAATTCCTTATTCATCATTTTTAAATAAGGAATTCCGTTTTTATATAATGAGGATGCAGTCATTACGGCGTCAGATCCTGCTAAAATATATTTAATTACTTCAATAGCACTTTGAACTCCTGTTGTTGCTGCCAATGACATATTCGTTTTTCCAAAGAGTAAGGCTGTCCACAGTAAGGGTAATCTAATTTCATTTGAATCGCTATAATGCAAATCTGTTTTAATGAGTAATTCATTAATATCAAAATCGGGTTGATAAAATCTATTAAATAATACAAGCCCATTTGCTCCTGATTGTTGAATTCGGATAGCCATATTTCCCATAGCACTGAAATATGGATTTAATTTAACCGAAACTGGAATAGTAACAGATTGTTTTACTGTTTGTATGATATTCAAATAACGGTGTTCTACTTCTGCTGAGGATACCGTTATGTCTGCGGGTATAAAAAATACATTTACTTCAATGGCATCAGCACCTGCTTGCTCCATTTTTTTTGCATATTCTATCCAACCCTCATTGGTTATTCCGTTTAAACTTCCTATTATAGGAAGTTCTACTCTTTCTTTTGCTTTTCTAATTCCTTCCAAATATGCATCACTCCCCATATTAAATTCTTCCAATTCTGGAAAATAATCTAATGCTTCTGGAAAGGTATTGGTTGTAGAAGAAATAATATTTTTAAAACGTGCTTCTTCTTTTTTAATTTGTTCCTCAAAGAGTGAAAACATTACAACAGCGCCTGCACCATTGTCTTCCATCTTTACAATATTATCTGTTTCATTAGATAAGGTACATGCAGAAACTATTATTGGAGACTTTATTTTTAACCCTAAATATTGTGTATTTATTTTCATACAGTTTGTTTATTATGTAATTGGTACAAAATCACTAGCTTTTTTAGTAGCTAATTCTTCATAGTTTTTCCATTTTAAATTCACGAGTTCCTGTGCGTGGTTCATTAATCTTTCTGCCTCTGGCGCATTGGTAACGGTTAGTACTTTGTAACGTAATTCATTATAAGCATAATCTTTTAATCGAATGCTTGGTCTTGGCGAATCTAAAATAAATGGATTTTGATTTTTTAGTCTTAAAGTAGGGTTATACCTTAACAATGGCCAGTGACCACTTTGAACGGCTTTGTTTTGTTGATCTAATCCTTGTTTTAAATCGTATCCATGTGCAATGCAATGGCTATAGGCTAATATAATGGCTGGTCCATCATAAGCATCAGCTTCTCGCATGGCCAATAATGTTTGTTGCGGATTTGCGCCAAATGCAACTCTGGCAACATATACATTGCCATAGGAAATGGCCTGCATAGCCATATCTTTTTTACCACCTTGTTTGCCACCTGAAGCAAATTTTGCTGTTGCTGCAGTTGGAGTAGATTTAGAAGATTGACCTCCCGTATTAGAATATACTTCTGTATCTAGTACTAATATTTTTACATTTTTTCCACTAGCTAGTGCATGGTCAACACCTCCATAACCAATATCGTAAGCCCATCCATCCCCTCCAACTATCCATGTACTTCTTCGAACAAATTGATCTACTACAGATAATAAATGTTTAGCAGCGGGTGCATTCATTTTTTTTAATTGCTCTTTCAGTAATTGAACACGTAGTTGCTGTTTTGCAATTTCAGATTCAAGTAATTGAGGAGCTGTTAAAATTTCATTCACAACATCATCTCCTAAATCTGTTTTTAATTCGGTTAGGTATTGTTTTGCTATATCCAGTTGTTTGTCTGCAGTTATGCGCATTCCTAATCCAAATTCTGCATTATCCTCAAATAATGAATTGGCCCAAGCTGGGCCTCTTCCATCTTTATTTTTAGTCCAAGGAGTTGTAGGTAAATTTCCTCCATAAATAGAAGAACATCCTGTAGCATTGGCTATGAGTAAACGATCTCCAAATAACTGAGACAATAATTTTAAATAAGGCGTTTCTCCACAACCAGCACAAGCTCCTGAAAATTCAAATAATGGTTCTAAAAATTGTGCACCATGTACCGTAGAAAAATCAATTTTAGATCTGTCATTCCAAGTAAGTTCTTCAAAGAATGCTATATTTTTTTTCTCTACTTCTACAATTGGTTCTTTTTCTCCTAAATTAATGGCTTTTGCCATTTTATTAATGGGGTTTGAAACAGGACATACTTCAACACATAAATTACAGCCAGTGCAATCTTCTAAATAAACCTGCAAGGAATATTTAGTTTCAGGAAAGCCTCTTGCATTAATAGGTGCATTTTTAAATCCTTTTGGTGCTTTTTTTAAATTGTCTTTATGGTAAAACTTAGCCCTAATTACACCGTGTGGACAAACATAAGCACAGTTGCCACATTGAATACATACATCTGGTTCCCAAATAGCTACTCTATCAGACACATTCCTTTTTTCCCATTGGGTAGTACCACTAGGGTAAGTGCCATCTATGGGCAACATACTTACGGGTAGTTGATCTCCATGATCTGCCATCATTACGGCTGTTACATTTTTTACAAAATCTGGGGCTTTATCAGAAACAGTAAGTAACCGTTGGTCGGCTGCAGATACACTATTAGGATAAATTACTTCGTACATATTTGCCAAAGTTGCATCTACTGCTAAAAAATTTTGTTCAATTACTTTTTGACCTTTCTTAAAATAGGTTTTTTCAATTGCTTTTTTAATTTGCTTAATAGCATCTTCTCTTGGTAAAACACCTGAAAGCGCAAAGTAACAAGTTTGCATAATGGTATTAATTCTGCCTTTCATGCCCGTTTCTCTGGCCACAGTGGTTGCATCAATTACATAAAACTTTATTTTCTTTTCTATAATACTTCGCTGTACTTGACCTGTTAATTTATCCCATACCTCATTTTTACTATAAGGGCTATTTAATAAAAAAGTAGCACCCATGCATGCATATCTTAGCATTTCTACTTTCTCTGTAAAATTAAATTGGTGGCATGCTATAAAATCTGCATTTGATATTAAATAGGGTGCACGTATGGGTTTAGGGCCAAAACGTAAATGGGATACTGTTCTTGCACCAGATTTCTTAGAGTCGTAAACAAAATAACCTTGACCGTACAAAGAGGTATTTTCACCTATAATTTTGATCGTATTTTTATTAGCACCTACTGTTCCATCTGAACCCAATCCAAAAAATAAACCTTGTCTCCATTCAGATTCATCTAGTTTAAAATTAGGATCATAGTCTAAACTTAAATGAGTAACATCGTCATTGATTCCTACTGTAAAACCATTTTTGGGTTTATCTTTTTTAAGTTCATCAAATACTGCTTTTACCATTGCAGGCGTAAATTCTTTAGATGAAAGACCATACCTTCCTCCAATTAATGAGGGTAATGCAGAAATTTGTTTTTGTTGTAATGCATTCACTAATGTAGATAAAACATCTTGGTACAATGGTTCTCCTGAAGCTCCAGATTCTTTTGTTCTGTCTAATATGGCAATTGATTTTACCGATTTTGGTAATGCTTTTATAAAATGGTCTAATGAAAATGGACGATACAATCTAACCAATAGTACACCTGTTTTTTCACCAGTTGCATTTAATAATTTTACAGTTTCATCTACTGTTTCTCCACCAGATCCCATTATAATGATCACTCTTTCTGCATCAGGAGCTCCAGAATATTGAAACAATTCATATTTTCTTCCAGTCATTTTATAGAAATCGTTCATCACGTTTTCTACTATACCACTCATATTATCATAAAAGCTATTTACCGTTTCCCTTCCTTGAAAATAAACATCAGGATTTTGTGCGGTTCCTCTGATAAATGGGTTTTCTGGATTTAATCCACGCTTTCTATGTGCAATAATTAAATCGTCTGGAATCATCGATTTAATTTGCTCGTTGCTTAGTATTTCTAATTTGTTTACTTCGTGTGATGTTCTAAATCCGTCAAAAAAATGTACGATAGGAATACGTGATTGTAATGTAGCTGCTTGTGCAATTAATGCAAAATCATGCGCTTCCTGAACACTTGCAGAACTTAGTAATGCAAATCCAGTAGTTCTTGCAGCCATTACATCTTGGTGATCACCAAAAATAGATAAACCTTGTGCTGCCAATGATCTGGCTGCTACATGAAATACAGTTGCCGTTAATTCCCCTGCAATTTTATACATATTCGGCAGCATTAACATTAACCCTTGTGAAGAAGTAAAAGTAGTAGTAAGTGCACCTGCTTGTAAAGCACCATGAACTGTACCTGCAGCACCTGCTTCACTTTGCATTTCCATTATATTGGGTACAGAGCCCCATATATTTTTAGTTCCTTTGGCACTCCATTCATCTGTTAATTCGGCCATAGTGGAAGATGGGGTAATAGGATATATAGCACATACTTCATTTACACGATAAGCTATATAAGCTGCAGCTTCATTACCATCAATAGTAGCGATTGTATTTTTATTAATCATTTTTTGTAGAATTAATAGGTTCTGTAATCATCTCAATTGCATGGCATGGGCATTGTTCATAGCATACACCACAACCTGTGCAGATATCCAAATTAAATTTATACCGGTTTCCTTTTCCTAGTTTAATAATGGCATCTTCAGGACAAGCCCCAAAACATCCATCACATTCAAAACAATTGCCGCAGCTTAAACATCGCTGAGCTTCAAAATGGGCTTCTTCTTCGGAAAGACCTGAAATGATCTCTTCAAAATTTTTAATAGCAGCTTCTGGTGCTAATTTATCTTGTGCTTGTTGCGGAGCTTCTGTTTTATACCACATGTGCAGTTTACGATAACCCGCTGTTGGATGTTTTTCTGGTTTTAGAAAAGGTTGATTCAATAAAAAGCTATCAATGTATTTCGCCGCTTTTTTACCTTGTCCTATGGCAATAGTAGTACTTCTATTTTCCCCTGGTAACATATCTCCCCCTGCAAATATGCCTGCATATCCCGTCATTCGTTGAGCATCTATCATAACCGTTCCATCGGAATTTATTTTTATGCCTTCAATAGAACGAAGAAATGCAGCATCGCTCTCTTGCTTATTTGCTAAAATTAATACTTCTGCTTCTACGGTTTCAACTATACCCGAATAGGAAACTTTATTTTTTTCTACTATTAGTTGTTCTAAAGTGATGTTGTTTTTTTCTATACCCTTGATACTACGTAATAAGTTTACGTGAACTCCTTCTGCTAAGGCGTCTTCAGTTTCATAGTCATAAGCTGGCATCATTTTTTTATCACCAGGAAAATAAACAGTCACATCCGAACCAAATCGTTTTAAAATTCTTGATAAGTATAAAGCTAGTTTGCCTCCCCCATACACTACCACTTTTTTGCGTAAATAAGGGGATGTATTGGATTGAATTTCGTTGAAGAAGCTAAATGCATCTCTAATATAAATTGATCCATCATCCGTAAAAGATTCTTGCTGAATCAACTGAGCACCGATGCCTAAAAATACTGCATCAAAATTCCCTGCTTCTTTTTCTTCTAAAACATTAGTAACCTTATAATTCAATTTTATGTTAACCCCCATTTCCACAATCCTATTCACTTCTGCATTCAATAAATCATTTGGTAGGCGATACTCCGGAATTCCATTCCAAAGCAATCCTCCAGGGTTACTTGCTGCTTCGAATATTTCAACAGTATGACCTAATTTGGCTAGATGATAAGCAGCAGAAAGGCCACTTGGTCCTGAGCCAATTACCAATACTCTTTTGCCAGAAGGGTTAATCTTGCATTCAATTGGCCATTTTTGTTTAATGGCTTCATCTCCAATATATCTTTCTACCGCATGAATATTAACTGTATTATCTATATGATTTCTATTGCATCCAGTTTCGCAGGGTTTAACACATACTCTCCCCATGATGGCAGGGAAGGGATTGTCTTGTACTATTTGCTGAAAGGCTTCATAATAATTACCTGCTTGCGCATGGGCCATCCAAGCTTGAATATTCTCTCCAGATGGACAAGCACTATTGCAAGGAGGCATAAAATTTACATAAACAGGTTGACGGGATCTTAGTGGACCAGTACCCTCTGTGTGGGTGGTAAGGTCTACTGGTTGGGTGATGTCTGATGCAGCCATATGATAGAGTTTAACAAATCAGCGATTTTCGCTTGGCAATTGGCACTGACTTTTCTAATATAAATATTGTATGAAGCTAAATCTTAACCGTTTTACAAACAATGATTTTGTATAGCCCTAAACATGAGTAAAATCATATCTGGTCTTGATTTTTATTTTCAATGGATTATATAGTTTCAAAAGTGCATGTTTCTTTTTTTAAACCTCATAATTTAAACCTTCTGTGTAGATTTGGGAATGGAGAATAAATTGAAAGACTTAGCGAAAAATATAGAAGGAGATCTTTATTTTGGAATGTCCCCCAAAAATCAAGTTCAATTAATGGCTTTCTCTACAGATGCTTCAGTATATCAAGAGCAACCTTTGGCTGTTTGCATTCCTAAATCTACAGCAGATATTAAAGCATTGATTGCTTTTGCCAATTTAAATACAATCAGTTTAATTCCAAGAGCTGCTGGCACATCACTTGCTGGGCAAGTAGTAGGTAATGGAATTGTAGTAGATATTTCTACTCACTTTAATAATATAATAGAAGTAAATGTTAAAGAAAAATGGGTACGTACACAAGTAGGGGTAATTAGAGATGATTTAAACCATTATTTAAAAGGATTCGGATTGATGTTTGGTCCTGAAACATCAACAGCAAATAGAGCCATGATTGGCGGGATGATAGGAAATAACTCCTGCGGGTTACACAGCATAGTTTGGGGATCTGTAAGGGAGCATTTAATAGAAGCCAATGTTATATTGAGTGATGGTACCGAAGCCGTTTTTCTTGATCAAACTGTTGAAGCTGGGATGGATAGGCCAGGGTTGGAAGGTGACATATATAAAGGGTTGCATGCATTATTGAGTAACGTAAATCATCAGGAGTTAATCAAGGATCATTTTCCTTCAAAAAATGTGGTAAGAAGAAATTCGGGGTACGCACTAGATAGTTTACTATCTATGAAGCCATATACTTCTAATGGGCAAACATTTAATATTTGTAAAGTGCTAGCAGGCTCTGAAGGCACTTTAGCCTTTTTAACCGAAGTGAAACTGCAGCTAATAGATTTGCCGCCCAAAGAAACTGGCTTGGTATGCATACATTGTTCTTCCCTGAATGAATCATTGAAGGCCAATATTATTTGCTTACAGCATCAGCCAATGGCTTCGGAGTTGGTAGATAAAATGATCATGGATTTTACCATTGATCATCCAGAGTATCATAAGAATAGATTTTTTATTGAGGGAGATCCAGCAGCTTTGTTAATGGTAGAATTTATGGAAGATGATGTAGTGGTACTTCATCAAAAAATAAACGCCCTGATTGACAGTTTGAAAATAAATAAATTAGGATATGCTTATCCAGTTTTATATAATTCGCAAACTAAATTTGCTTGGGATATAAGAAAATCGGGTTTAGGTTTATTAAGAAACTTAAAAGGAGATGCGCAGCCTGTAAATTTAATAGAAGACTGTTCTGTAAGTACAGATGATTTACCAAATTATATCAATGAATTACAGGAGCTGTTAAATACGTATCAGGTAAAAGCCTCTTATTATGCACATGCAGGAGCAGGAGAAATACATGTAGAACCAATTATTAATTTAAAGTCCCATCAGGGTATATTTCAATTTAGAAATATTTTAAAAGATACAGCTCAGTTGGTAAAAAAATACAATGGATCTTTATCTGGAGAACATGGGGATGGAAGATTGCGTGGAGAATTTATTTCAACAATGGTGGGAGCAGATACCTATGCATTATTTAAACAGGTAAAAAATATATTTGACCCAAATCAAGTTTTTAATGCAGGAAAAATTACGGATACCCCTGCAATGGATATACAATTAAGAGTAAGTAGTAAAAATAATAAAGAGAAAGCGGTAACTTTTTTTGATTTTTCCAGGGAAGACGGCATACTTCGATTGGCAGAAAAATGCTCTGGTTCGGGCGATTGTAGAAAAAGTGAAATTAGTGGTGGATTAATGTGTCCAAGTTATATGGCTACCCGAAGCGAAAAAAATACTACCAGGGCAAGGGCCAATGTGTTAAGGCAGTTTTTGAGTGATGGTACTGATTCGAATCCATTTAATCATGAAGAAATTAAAGAAGCCATGGATTTGTGTTTGAGTTGTAAGGGCTGCAAAATAGAATGCCCTTCTAGTGTAGATATAACTAAAATGAAAGCAGAATTTTTACAACATTTTTATGATACAAATGGAACTCCATTGAGAGCTAGGCTGATTGCAAATTTTGCTACCCAAATGCAAATTGCCAGACTATTTTTGCCTATGTATAATTTTATTGTACATACCCCAATTTTGAGAAAAACAGCCAATCGGTTGATAGGATTTCATCCTGAAAGAACCATGCCCCTCTTAGCAAAAACTACCCTGCAAAAATGGAATCAGCAAAGGAAGCAACAGCCTTCGTTACCAAATAAAGTATATTTCTTTTGTGATGAGTTTACCAATCAATTGGATGCATCCATTGGAGAAAAAGCCATATTATTATTAGAAGCATTACATTATCAAGTAATTATTCCAGCGCATAAAGAAAGTGGAAGGTCTTATTTATCAAAAGGGTTTGTAAGAAAAGCTGCCGAATTGGCCAATCATAATATAGCAGCATTGGCTTCTATTGTATCCCAAGAAACACCAATTGTAGGAATAGAACCTTCTACCATTCTTACACTAAGAGACGAATACTTGGATTTAGCAAGTTCAGCTAATCAATTAGCTGCAAATAAGTTGGCAAGAAATTGTTTTACCATAGAAGAATTTATTGATAAAGAAATACAGAATGGAAAAATAAGTTCAGCAGCATTTCATACTGATGAAAAACATATAGCCATACATGGGCATTGTTATCAAAAAGTATTGTCTAATATAAATTGTGTAGAAAATATATTGAGCTTACCTATACATTATTCTGTAGAAATTATACCGTCTGGATGTTGTGGTATGGCGGGATCTTTTGGATATGAAAAGGAACATTTTGCTATTTCACAACAAGTAGGTGAGTTGGTATTGTTTCCTGCTATCAGAAAATTAAAAGCAGAAACAATGATAGCCGCAGCAGGAACATCCTGTAGACATCAAATAAAAGACGGAACTGGCAAAAAGGCGCTGCACCCAGTAGAAATTTTGTATCAAGCACTGAAGCATACATGATTGAGCATTTAGTGTGATTTATTAAGATTAAACGATCAAAAACATTAATTTGGATAAAAAAAATCAATAAAAATTTGGCTAAGGTTTTATTTCGCTTATTTTTGCAACCCAAAATAAAGATACCTGTATTTTAATTTTGAGATTCTGTAGCTCAGTTGGTAGAGCAATACACTTTTAATGTATGGGTCCTGGGTTCGAGTCCCAGC
>JAVHPL010000074.1:0-3931 GCA_036170555.1 Sediminibacterium sp.
GTAATTTTTTGTCTTCATCAAATACCACAAAGTTTTCTCTAGTATCATTAGCAATTTCAATTGCAGTAAATGCTATATGTTCTTGCGCTAATAAATCTTCAATGGTTTTTCCTGTATAGCCACCCAATAAAATGATGGCTTCAGATTCAACTCCTAATTTTTTTAAGGCCCTTGAAATATTAATACCGCCGCCGCCCGGTTCTACTTTAGCATGCAAGGCGCGCAATTTTTTTTCGGGTACCAATTCGGGCACTGAAATACTTTTATCTAATGCAGGGTTCAGGGTGATGGTAATGATACTGGCCATTGTATGAAATTACATCAATTGCTTTAGCTCTGCCATTGCAGCCGGCAAGAAAATACCAGTAGGTACACTGCTCATGATTTTCAGATCAATAAATAAACTGCTTTCATTGTCTAAAAAAGCGAGTACATCTGTGGCTTTGTTGTTTTTAAAAATGGCAGCAAAAATTTCTGCCCCTCCCATTTTTTTATGATGTAACACGTGTAGCAATGTGCTATCGTATAATTGGGCTTTTGCCGCACTAAAATTATTTTTCAATGGAATAGGCTTACCCGCTTTCAATGCATCAATAATGGCAGATGTTCTTTTTTGTATAAATTTAAATGCATAGCCACTGCTTGCTTTGGCCTGCCCTCCTGCAATGCCTATGAATACAATGGATTGAGTACTTTTAGGCAATTGAGCATTGGTCATAGGGATGATACCAAATTCCTCATGCTCAACAGTGTAATTATTTAATTTCAATTCATTACTGATATATGCTTTCAATGCATCATCATATAACTCTTTTGGCAATAATTGTTCTGTAAACAAAGTATATTCTACCAATGCTGTATTTGCACTGGTTGGAAGCACATACATAAACGTAGTTCCATATTGTTGATCAACCCTAAAATCCATGAACACCGCTCTATCCTTATCAAAGCATTCAGTATTGGTTTTTATTACCCAACCTTTAAAATGCTGCAACAATAAATATTCATTAGCGGCAGGTTTCATATCATGAAATAAAATGCTGTTGAAAACTTTAATAGCATAAATGGTTCTATCAGCTAACACAACCGCAGCAAGCCCAGTAGCAGCATCCGTTTCAACAGAAACTACTTTAGCTTTAATCCATTGAATATTATCATGGGTCTTAGCAATTTCTTGCACATAAGTATAAAATTGTAAGCCTTGAATCATTTTATATTCATAAGGCACAATAGCTAATTCACCGGAATATATTGGCGAGAAAAAATCTAATGACCGCCACCGATGAAATACAATGGGCTCAAAAATATCGGGTTGTTTTTCCCAAAAACACCAGGTTCTATCAGGTTGGTTTTTTTCTGCTGCATCTATTACCAAAATAGATTTATTTAAAAAAAAATCATCCTGCATCATGCGCATCAACAAACTCATGCCTGCACATCCTGCACCCGTAATAATATAATCGTATGGTTGTTTCAATACAGTTAAACGCTTTTTAAAAGTTCATCGCGTTTTATTTTATCCCAATATTTTTTGGCAACTACCAACATACCAAAACTTTCTCCATCTTCTTTATCAATATGCTTATGGTGCATTTTGTGCGCCCAACGGATGGCCCTGATATACCTATTATTGCTACGGGTAAATAATTTAAATCGTTGATGAATCACAATTTCATGCACTACAAAATAAGCAAAGCCATACATGGCTATACCCGCTCCAATACTCACCACCCAATAGTTTTGATTCATACTACCCAGCATAATGCAAAGCCAACTAGGAATAGCAAAAATTACAAAAAAAGCATCGTTCTTTTCAAAGAAACCCTTTCCTTTTTGATGATGGTCTTTATGTAAGTACCACAGAAAACCATGCATTATATACCTATGCGTTAGCCAGGTAATGCCTTCCATCATTACAAAAACTAACAGGGTAACCAATACGTACATCATATTATAAAAATTCTGAGTGTTATAAAAATTAATCTGAGTGTTATAAAATATGTATTATAAAAAATAATCTGAATGTTATAAAAAAGTTCTAAGTGTTAAAAAAAATAAAGCTTGTATTAATATTAAATGAATGGCAAAAGGATTTTGTTTAATAAAAGATAATTTTCTTGCTATGGCTATCAGTGCAACACTTATTACAAACCAACAGAGATAATTGTAAACGGGAATTGTTTCAGATGCCCATTGCCAGTATCCCAATTTTACAGCAATGGGTTCCATTAGCCAATCAAAATAACTTGCTAGTAATGCTCCATCCACAATCACCGAAAGGGTTTCGAATTTTGCAGAAGGCAAGGGCTGATCTTCTTTTATAAACTTCGTTTTAATCCATCTATGTAATTGTTCCATTATAATTAAACAACTATACACCGTTACAAACCAGTTTACGCCAATTAATAAAGGCACTCCCATCCATTTAATTCCCAAAATATTTCCATAATGATACTGTCCAAAAAGATATCCTGTATTTACACCAATCATTTCGGTAATCATGCCCGTGCTAAAACAAATCAAGAAAAAAAGAGTGAACCCTTTATTGATATTGGATTGATTCCATATAAGCAACAAGGCCATCAAACTTAAATTAATGGGGGTATTGGCTATAAACCAATTATTATAGGATGTATATAAAATACCAATGAGACCACTCAAATGAAAGAGTATGGCCAAAAATACACTGGTATTTAATTTAAAATTAGACGTTATCAATTTACGTTTGTTCATTTTGTACAAGATTGGCCATAATGCTGGCACTACTTAAACAAAGCGGAATACCTCCTCCAGGATGCACGCTTCCTCCCACAAAGTACAACCCTTTTACTTGCTTAGTAAAATTTGGATGGCGCATAAAGGCAGCCATTTTACTATTAGAACTGGTTCCGTATAAAGAACCCATATAAGATGCCGTATTAGATTCAATAGAAATAGGGGTTAACACTTCTTCTTCTTCTATTAAAGGTTCAATATCCTCTCCCAATAGGCGGCTAAGCTTTTTTATAATGGCCGCCCGATAGATAGCTCCAAAAGCCTCCCAATCTTGCCCTTTATTAGCAGGCGCATTTACCATAACAAACCAATTTTCTTTTCCTTCAGGTGCTTGAATACCGGGTTCACATTTTGCAGTGATATTAATGTAAACTGTTGGATCATCATATACATTGCCCGTATTAAACAAATGATCAAACTCTGTTTTATAATTGGAAGTAAAGAAAATATTATGCAAACTCAATTGCTTAAACCATTTATTAATGCCCCAATAAAATATATACGCACTACTGCTTCTTTCTTGTTTCAAAACCTTATTGGCAAGTACGGGTTCATTCATCAATTGTTTATAAGTAAAATATACATCCATATTACTCACCACTATATTGGCCCATATATTTTGCTCACCAACTACCACCCCTTTCACTTTATTTTCAAAATAAATAATTCTTTCTACCGGAGTATTAAAATAAAACTGAACTCCTTTATCTTTTGCCAATTGAACCAATGCATTGGTAATGCTAATCATACCGCCAGTAGGATAATAACTACCTAGATTATGTTCTAAGTGTGGTATCATGGTAAGCATGGAAGGAGCTTTATACGGATTGCTACCATTATAAGTTGCATAGCGATTGAATAACTGAACCGTTTTAGCGGAACGAAACTGTTTCTGATGCAATTGATGCATTGATGTAAACAGATATTTAAACCGTAAGTGTTTTAATGCCTTCCATACATTTGCATTCCAAAGTGTAGCTCGTTTATGCAAAGAGTTTTGCAAAAACAATATGCCAATATGATTGTAAATAGTAGCGGCTTGATTTAAAAATTGGATTGTATTTTCAGTAGGTTCTCCTAATTTTTCAAACAACTCATTGGCAAATTCATCTTTATTGGCAAATGCCTCTACCATAGTACCATCTTCATAAAAATA
>JAVHPL010000075.1:0-18268 GCA_036170555.1 Sediminibacterium sp.
AATATATTTTCGTCAACAAAAAAAGCAGGCTTGGTTATTTGATCTCCTTTATTAGCATGATGAAATAGCATAGACATTGCTTCTGCAGCAGCAGTTGCCTCATCTAATAATGATGCATTTGAAATTGCTAATCCTGTTAAATCAGCTACCATGGTTTGATAATTCAAAAGGCTTTCTAATCTTCCTTGTGAAATTTCTGCCTGGTAGGGTGTGTATTGTGTGTACCATCCAGGATTTTCAAACATATTTCTAATGATAACGCTGGGTGTTATGGTACCATAGTAACCTTGACCTATAAAATTTTTGTATAATTTATTTTTGGCAGCTACAGCTTTAAGTTCAGTTAAATATTCATACTCACTAATGCCATTGGGTATAGCAGATTTTTTCTTGATCCGAATACTATCGGGAACAGTTTTACGAATCAATGATTCTAATGTGGGCTCTTGAATTGTGCTTAACATACCATTCAGTTCCTGCTCATTAGGACCAATATGGCGCTGTTGAAATTGGTTAGATTGTTTTTCAAATAAATTCATTTCGGATCATATTTTGGTGGTGCAAAGTTATCATTAACTAACAGTACTTAAACTGTTTTGTTCTAGGGTGGGGAAAGCTTGTGCATCTATTTTTTTGGAAGATTGATTTTTTCTTAATTGTTTACTGGTATATCTACTTTGATCATGACTCCAACCAGGAGGTCCAAATATATACATCCATCTACTTTTGAAGGAGATCCCATGTTGAGTAATGTCTTTGACTATTCCCCTCCATTCATGAAAAATGACTGTTAATGGATAATGGCTTTTGATATTTTTAGTAAGACCATATTGAATTGGTTCATATTCTGTGGTTGTTAATTCTGTTTGAAATGTTCCAAAAAGTTTATCCCAAATGATCAGAAACATTCCCATATTCTTATCTAAGTATTTAATATTAGATCCATGATGAACCCGATGGTGAGAAGGGGTTACAAAAATGTATTCTAACCAACCTAATTTGTGAATAAGTTCTGTATGTACAAATATGCCCCAAATTTGGGTAGCTGCATATATAAATAAAATGTCTAATGGCTTAAATCCAAATATAGCTAAGGGAATAAAGTAGATAAACCGATAGAGTGGTTGAAATACTGAAGATCGAAATCCAACGGTAAAATTCATCAATTTACTACTATGATGGGTAATATGAACTGCCCAAAACAGCCGAACTTGATGATCAAAGCGATGTAACCAGTAATATAAAAAATCTTCGAGAATGAGTAGGCTAAACCAATAAAGAATCGGATCCTGTATGGTAAATACCGATTTAAGATAAAAAAATTGAAGTATTGCCACATAAATGATTCTAAAACCCAAGTCTAATGCCCCATTCATTAACATGAGGTAAAAGTTGGTAAAGCTGTCTTTTAAAGTGTATGCCTTTTTAAATTGGAATTGGGCAAATAGTAATTCCAATCCAATAATGATCATATAGATTGGTGTGGAAATTAAAATAAGCCATTGTTCTCTCATTGAATCCATAAATTTGCAACTGAAGTGGGTGATCCAAAACTGTTTGGAATTGGGCAAATTTAATTAATGGTTTATAAAAATTATTTTAAATCTCATAAACAGCTATTGTGGACGATCAATTGTTAAACAACTGGGGAAAAAAAAGCGCAGAACACCAAAAGCGTTATAAAAACTGGTTAAGTAGGGTAGATAAAAATAAAGCATTGAAGCAATTGCCAACTTTGCATACAGAAGCTTTTGAAAAAATTGATTGTTTACAATGTTCCAATTGCTGTAAAAATTATTCCCCCCGTTTTAAAACACCTGATATAAAAAGAATTAGTAAACATCTTCACCTTAAAGAAAGTGTGTTCATAGATCAATATCTTTCTTTGGATATGGATGGTGATTATGTATTAAAATCAACGCCTTGTGCATTTCTAGGGGAGAACAATTTTTGCAGTATATACGAACAACGTCCATCCGATTGTCATCGGTTTCCTTATACAGATGAAGATGTTTTTTTTAAGCGGCCTGCCATTACATTAAAAAATTCAACATTTTGTCCGGCTGTATATTATGTATTAGAAAAAATATCAGCGAATACTAAATAATCATTCAACTGAATTAATATTCCATTTTTCTTAAACTAGGTGCTTTAATCCAGGTAATCATTACTACCAATAAAGTCATACTCCCTCCAAAAACAACAGAGGGGATAACCCCTAAAAGTTTTGCGGCTAAACCGCTTTCGAATTGACCAAATTCATTACTGCTATTCACAAACATAGAATTTACGCTCATGACTCTTCCTCTCATGTGATCTGGTGTTCTCAATTGCACAATAGTTCCCCTAATGATCATACTCACTCCATCTAAAATTCCACTTAAAACCAATGCAGTAAATGAAATCCAAAATAATTTTGATAGTGCAAAAACGATTATGCAAATTCCAAATCCTCCCACTACCAATAATAGTTTTTTCCCTTGCCCCGATTTTAAAGGGAAAAAAGTAAATAATACAATAATAATGATAGATCCAATATCTGCGGCTGCATTGAGCCACCCAAATCCAACTGGTCCAACTTGTAATATATCTTTAGCAAATACTGGAATCATAGCAACTGCACCTCCAAAAAATACCGCAAACAAATCTAAAGTTAGTACACCAAATAATTCCTTTGTTTTAAACACATAATCTAATCCTTCTTTCACACTACTAAAACCTGTTTTCTCTCCTCGTTTATTTAAAGGAGGTTTGGCCTTGATGCGTTGCATAAAAATAAATCCAATGCCAATCATCCCAGTTATAATTAACAATGATGTTGAATTACCCAAAATGGCAATTAAAAAACCAACGGTTGCATGACCTGTAACTGAGGCAGATAGCCATATTCCTTGGTTCCAAGTGGTAGCATTTTGCAGTAAATTTTTAGGAACAATAGCTGCCAACATAGTGCCAAAGGTTGGTCCTATAAAAGCTCTTATGATTCCTGTTAAAAATATAACGATATAAATACCAAATGCAATCCAATGGGTACTTATTATACTTGCAGTGAATTTACTTGCTAAAAACAATAACATTAAGGAACAAGTAAAATAAAAGATGATCCCTTTTAATAGTAATTTTCTTTTTTCACTAATATCAATAATATACCCTGCATATAAAGAAAGGGATACTGCTGGAACCACTTCTGCCAATCCAATCAATCCTATGGCAAATGGTTCGTTGGTAAGTTCATAAATCCACCAACCTACTAACGTGCCCAACATTCTAAGCCCCATAATAAAACTAAATCTGCCAAACATCAAATTGCGAAATTCGGCAATGCGCATTGCCGCAAATGGATCATTTTTTATTTGTATTGCTGTTGTCAAAAGAATTCAATTCATTAAGGTAATGTAATATAATGTTGTCCGTTTTCATAGTCTTTTTCTAAAGCATCTAAAATTACATTTACTTGAGCTTCATTATCTGTAAAGTTGGCATTGGTAGCATCAATAAACAATGTTTTAATATTATGTTGTTTAATATAATGGGTATATGTTTCTTGAATATTAAACAAGTAATCTTCCGAAATGGATTGCTCAAATGCTCTATTTCTTTTTTTAATATTTTCTTTCAATTTGCTTATAGGAGCGTGCAAATAAATGAGTAAGTCTGGGAATATCAATTGTTGGTGAATGATATTGAATAGTTTTTGATAGAGTCTAAATTCTTCTTCGGGTAAATTTACTTTTGCAAATAATAAACATTTAGTAAATAAATAATCAGAAACTGTAATTGGTTGAAAGAGTTCCTTTGTATGAACCATTTCTTTTAATTGCTTGTATCGTTCTGCCATAAAAAAAAGTTCAACAGGAAAAGCGTAATGTTCAGGACTTTGATAAAACTTAGATAAAAAAGGGTTTTCGGCAAATTCCTCTAAAATTAGTCTTGCATGTAGTTTTTTAGCCAAAATACTGGCGAGTGTGGTTTTTCCCGCACCAATATTCCCCTCAATTGTTATAAAATTATACTTCATGTTTATATTCCCTTCTGTTCAAAATTAGCCTTAGCGCAACAGCTTATTTACTTTTTTTTTGCACATCAGACTCGTCTTGGCAAAGGGTTAATAATGTTTGTATGGATTTGTTTAAAATTGGATGTATCAATGTTGGTGCAATTTCCAACAAAGGAATCAGGGCAAATCTTCTATTGGGTATAGCTGGGTGTGGAATTTGTAAAGATGGAGTATCTATAATGAGCGTATCAATAAATAAAATATCTATATCAATTGTTCTTGGTCCAAATTGAATGGTTCTGGTTCTTCCCATTTCAGTTTCAATAGCCAATAATATTTGCATTAAGGTTTGAGGTGATAGGGTGGTTTCTATGGCAATTGCTTGATTTAAAAAAGCAGGTTGAGATAATAATCCCCAAGGTGCTGTTTCGTAGATAGCAGAATGCCTAATAATTTTACCGCATCTTTGTTCAATAAATGTATTGGCTTGCGATATAAAATTGGCTCTTTCACCTAAATTACTGCCAGTAAGTAAATAAGCTATATGCATAAATTGGTAGTGTAATGAGGTTCAAATATCTTTAATTAATAATTTAACCAATCAAATAATATGAAGCAATTTTTTAAAATAGTGTTTGCAACCCTCTTGGCGATGGTTTTATTTACTGTAATAGGCATTTTTATTCTTATTGGAATTGCATCTAGTGCCGCATCTTCTGAAAAACCAAGTGTAGGTTCAAAAGCAGTATTATTACTAAATTTAGCTAAACCTTTTAAAGAACAACAAATTGATAATCCTATTGCAGAATTATTAGATAATGCGCAGGATGAACAGCCTTCTTTATATGAAACCATATTGTTAATTAATCATGCTAAGCAGGATTCTGCAGTTAAAGGTATTTATATTCAATGTGCCGAAAATGCCAATGGGTTTGCTGCAAGTGAAGAATTGAGAAAATCTATTCTTGATTTTAAAAAGAGTGGCAAATTTGTAATTGCCCATGGGGAAGTGATTTCTCAAAAAGGCTATTATATAGGAAGTGCAGCAGACCAAATTTATTGTAACCCACAAGGTGGAGTTGAATTTTCTGGGTATGCATCCACTTTATTTTTTTTAAAAGGGATGCTGGATAAATTAGAAATACAACCTCAAATTTTTTATGCAGGTAAATTTAAAAGTGCTACTGAGCCATTGAGAGAAACCCAAATGACTGATGCCAATAAATTGCAAACCAGTGTTTGGCTTGGAGCGCTTTACACGCAATTTATTAAAGCAGTTGCCAATTCTAGAAAAATAGATACCGCTTCACTTAGGGGATTAGCTGTAAATGGTTCTATTCAAACTGCATACGATGCAAAAAAATATCATTTGGTAGACGGATTAAAATACGATGATGAATTAAAATCCATTCTATTAAAAAAAGTACAACAGGGAGAAAAAGATAAAATTAATTTTGTTTCATTAAGTGATTATAAAGCTTCTGTTGATTATACAAAATCGGGTGCAAATAAAATAGCTATCGTTTTTGCTAATGGAGATATCGTTTCTGGGGAAGGAGATAATGATGAGGTAGGAAGCGATCATTTTAAAAATATTTTACAAAAAATTCGATTAGATAAAGACATTAAGGCAGTGGTATTTAGGGTAAATTCTCCTGGTGGAAGTGCGTTGGCAAGTGAAGTAATTTGGAGAGAAATTACCTTATTAAAAAAAGTAAAACCCGTGGTAGTAAGCATGGGTGATGTGGCAGCCTCTGGGGGATATTATATTGCTTGCAATGCAGATTCTGTTTTTGCCAATGAGAGTACTATAACAGGATCAATTGGTGTATTTAGTATTGTTCCTAATTTACAGTCTTTCTTTAAAAATAAAATAGGGATCACTTTTGATGGGGTAAAAACAGCTCCATATGCAGATATGGGTGGTATTGACAAACCTTTGTCTGATCAAGCAAAAAGATTTATGCAAGCTTCTGTAGATACCATTTACCATACATTTAAAACAAGGGTTTCAGATGGTAGATTATTGTCTATGGATTATGTAGATAGTTTAGCACAGGGTAGGGTTTGGACTGGTACTTTTGCCAAATCAAATGGATTGGTAGATTATATTGGTGGCTTACAAAATGCAATAGATTGTGCTGTAAGAATGGCAAACATTAAAAACAAAGATTATCGAATTCGTGAATTTCCTGAGAAAAAAACCTTTATTGAACAATTGATGAATGGGTATAAGAAATCTATTAGTGAAAAACTAATAGCCAATGAGTTTGGTGCTAATGAAACTATCATCATAAGAGAAGTAAAAAAAATCAACGTAATGAATGGGATACCTCAGGCTAAAATGCCTTTCTTAATTTCTGTTCATTAATTACTAAAATGTATCATAATGAACAAAAAATATAGCCAGCTTACCGCAATGACTGCAATTACCAAAGGAAGTTTAAAAGCTATTTTTAGAAGCCCTTCTGCAGTGGTTTTTAGTATTGCTTTTCCTTTAATTTTTATTTTAATATTTGGATTTATTGGGAATGGAGGAAGGGTTGCATTAAGTGTTGCTTTTGCTAAAAATATAGATACGGCTAATCCAGTATATGCTGTTCTGAAAAATGTGGCAGGATTAAAAATTGTACAAAAATCGCCTGAAGAAGTACAAGTAGATTTAGAAAAGGGTAGGATTACTGCCATTATTGATATACAGAATTCGAAAAGCATTAATTCCCCTTATGCAATTACACTAACTAGTTCTGAAGCAGTAAATCCTCAGAATTTACAGGTATTACAGTCTATTCTTAATGCAGTAATTGCGGGCATCAATTCAAAAACCTATCCCGAAACAGCTTCTATAGCTACCGTAAATAAAGATATAAAGCAAATACCTGGTAGGGTATACCGTACCATTGATTTTATTTTGCCTGGGCAATTAGGTTTTTCATTATTAAGTGCTGGTGTATTTGGAGTAGCTTTTTTATTTTTTAACCTGCGTCAACAGTTGGTATTAAAACGATTTTATGCTACTCCTATCAAAAGATCTTATATAGTTTTAGGGGAGGCAATCAGTAGGGTGATATTTCAAATGCTTACTGCCATAGTAATTATTGGTGTTGGCCATTTTGCCTTTCATTTTACATTGGTAAATGGCTTTGTTACATTTTTAAATATCATGCTACTCAGTTTTATTGCGCTCATACTTTTTATGGGTTTTGGATTTATTGTTAGTAGTATGGCAAAGTCTGAAAGTACCATTCCTCCATTAGCCAATTTAATTACATTACCTCAGTTCTTATTAGCGGGTACTTTTTTTTCCATTGATGCATTTCCAAGTTGGTTGCAACCTATTTGTAGATTGATGCCACTTACCCATTTCAATAATGCCATGCGAAATATTTCTTTTGAAGGAGCTGGACTGATAGAAACAGGTAAAGAGTTGGGAATACTGGGCATTTGGATTGTTATTGTTTATGCAATTGCTTTTAAAACATTTAAATGGGAATAAATGCGTTTTATTAAATTAAGTGTCATTAGTGTAGTGGTACTTTTACTTTTGGCTACAATAATGGGTTCCCTTTTTCCCTCAACCGTTATTGTATCTAGAGCAGTGGATATAAACATGTATAAAAAAGATGTTTACCCACTTGTGAAAGATTTAAATCAATGGAACTTGTGGGTAGAAGGCATGAATGGCCCAACTGTAAAAGTGTATCATGAGCATGCTGCAAAACTGGGAAATTCCATGGTTACAATTATTGCATTAACGGATTCTACTGTTGTAACGAATTGGGTAAATAATCAATCTTCATCTCAATTAAGTACAATCCGCTTTATCTCAGATAGTTTGCAAAAAAGAACCGTTGTTCAATGGCAATTTGTTCAGCAATTAAATTGGTATCCTTGGGAAAAATTAGGTTCTATGATGAATGATAAAATTATTGGAACCATGATAGAAAAAAACCTGTATAATTTAAAATTACTGGCCGAACAACAGCAATAACCTCTTTTTAAATTATTTTATTTCATTAAGCTTCTGTGTTTATTTTCTTTGATAGAAATTTAAATAATAAAGCCCCGAATTAATCGAGGCTTTATTCATGTTCGGTTTTTTTAGTTATCCTGCTGGATCCGCTGGAGTATTTGAATTATTATCTCTCTCTCTAGAAGGATAAGGAAAAAATGTTCTTTTCCTTTCAGAAGAAGGTCTACCCAATCTTCTGTTATCTTCTAGTCTCATTCCACTCATACACATTTCTATGCAACGTTGACGATATATTTCATTCAGTAAGGAACTTGCATCAACTGGTCCGCTATAGGCCGCTAACCCAGCTCCAACGCCCAATGGATCGGCAGAAGGCAATTGAGTACGAACCGCATCAATTTCTGTAACTGCTGCACTTAAATTTGGTGAACTTTGTTTTACATAACACTCTGCTTTTATTAATCGCATTTCATCTGGTAAATAAATAGGAAATGATTGTGTAGTGGAACTAAAAAATCCTTTTATTCTATACCTTGGATTTACAGTTGTATTAATGCTTGTATAAAATCCAATACGTTGGTCGGTTACATCAGGAGCCAATGCAGATGGTAATCCTAGTGTAGAGTCTAAAATTTGGTACACGTTATTAGTAGCGGTAACAACAGAAAAAACGGGGTTAGTTGCTACTGCATCAAATGCCATTACCGAACCGCCATAAGAAAGTGGAACTAAATTAGCGGCTGTTATAGCAGCAGCATAATCACCAGCAAATAAGCTATACCGAGCAATGAGGGCATTGATGGTATTGGTTAAAAAAGCAATATCAACAGAGGTAGGAACATTGGCAAAAAATGCGGCATTGGGAGCATTTGCTCCAATAGCAGATTTAGCATTGGTTAAAACGGTAACTGCTCTTTTAAATCCATCGAGTCTTGTTTGAAAACTGGCAGGAGCAGTTGTAGTTCCTGGTGCTGCGGGAATTTGTTCAAAGAACATCGCCAGGTTGCCAATGGCCAGTGCTTTATAAATACTAGCATACGCAATAATACCTGCTGCATAGTTTTTATCACCTAACCCTTTAGCTCCTGCAAGAACATTATCTGCATCATAAATAATCTTATTATTCCAAGTCCACATATTGCCTACAATGCCATTTAAATTATCAACTGCAGCACTTCCAATAAATAAATTTGCTTCGTCTGTATTACCTGTATTCATCAATCTGTACTCATTGGTTAACGCACCTGCGGCTGTAACGCTGGTGTATACAGGGCTTAATCTTCCGTTACTGTATACATTTTGTAACCCAACTGCAACTGCAGCCAGTGTTCTAGGGGTAGAGAAAGCACTAGCGCTATTGATGGCTCCGGGATTGGTAAAATCCTGTTTGCAGGCTACCAAGCTTATTCCCGTAAATAGTATTAAAATTATTTTTTTCATATTGTTCATATTGAAGAGTTTAGAAATTTGCTACTACACCAAGTTGAAATGTTTTTGGAATGGGTACATTGCCAAAATCAACACCTCTTAACAAACTATTTTGTCCAGTGGCATTGGTTTCAGGATCATATCCCCTATAATTATCCCAAGAAATTAAGTTTCTTCCAGAAAAACTAACTGTAAGATTACTAAAAGCTTTATTCACTTTTCCAAAATTATAGCCAATAGATAACTCACGTAATTTGGTGAAACTACCATCATCTACTCTCCATTCTTCAATACCATAAATGCCTATCACATATCCACGAGGTAATAATCCAGTTTGTTCTTTTTGTGCTTCTGTTCCATTACCTACACCCTGACGTGTTCTAAAATCTGCATTAAATACTTCTGCTCCGGCAACTCGATCTAGTTGAATACCTAAGCTCCATTTTTTGTATGTAAAGCTGTTAATTAAAGTAGTGGTATAGGTAGGATTAGGCGATCCTAAATTTCCTCTTAAAATAGTAGCATTTGCACCACTCGTAAATGGAAGCCCTGTTGCAGGGTCAACTGTTGGTGTGCCAAATGGCTGCCCATTGGCAATGGGGCCTCTTGCAGTTACTGGAATACCAGCAGCATTTTGAATTAAACTACCGTCATTTTTTCTTGCAAAAAAAGTAGAATAAAAGATGGGTGCATCATACCCTGGTACTAATGCAAATACAGCACCCGTTCCTGTGGAGAATGAAATAAATGGAACGCCTAAACTTTCAATTCTGTTTTTATTTTTATTGAAGTTTCCGGTGATTTCCCATTTAAAATTCTTGGTTTTAATGGGAACTGCGGTAACCAATATTTCAAATCCTTTATTACTTAAGGTACCTACATTTTTACTAGCAGTTGGAAATCCTGAGCTAGGTGCATTGGTAATATTAGGAACCAATAAATCGGACACTTGTTTATTATAATAATTGAATGTGAATTGTAATCTATTATCTAACAAAACCATATCTGTACCAATTTCTAATTCTTTTTGACGTTCAGGTTTTAAATCTGAACTAATGGTGGTAGATGGAGATGTAAGGCTTGTTCTGCCAAGAAATGGAGATACATTGTAAATATTAAAACGATCATAAGCCCCAATACCAGTAAGGTTTCCGCTTTCACCATACGCTGCGCGAATTTTAAATGTATTTACGTATTTCGATAAGCTCCATTTTTTAAAGTAGTCACTTTCAGATATTACATAGTTACCGCTAAGTTTGGGGTAAAAGAAATTTCTATTGCTTTTATCAAAAACACTAGACCCATCAATTCTACCTGCTGCAGTTACAAAGAACTGGTTGTTGAATTTAAAGTTTTGTTGTAAAAAGAAACCTCTAACAGAACGTTCACTTCTTCCATCTGCACTTGGTAATAAAGTACTACCTCCATTTGCTGTAGAAATTCCAGGTAATAAGCCTCTACTCTGCGAAAGAATATATTGAGATTTTTCATATTGTTCAGAATACCCAAACTGAGTTACTGAATTTAATTTATCTATGATTTGAGTTGAATAGGTAAAATTTAAATCATGGTTAAAAAATGTAGAATTAAAACTAGCGGCACTTGCATAACCATTTTGGGTAGGATCTAGTGTTAAACCTCCACCATAAAAACCAGGACTTGCATTATAAGTAAAAGGAGGTATAAAAGTGCTACCATTTTGAGTAATATTATCCAATCCTGCTGTATAATCTATAACCAATCCTTGAAAAGGATATAATTTAAAACCAATATTAGAAATGGTTCTATTGGTAACATTTCTTTGTTTAATATCATTGATCACTGTTAATGGATTTACTCTTCCTCTTTCTCCTACTGCTTGTAAATTACCATTTGCATCTCTTATACCTATATTGTGGAAATTACCAATAATGGTCATAGAGTTGATTGGGGAGAAGAAGGTATTTCCATCTGGTTTTTCATTAGTGGCATTGTTAATATAGTTAATGCCAGCGTTCCAAGACAACCATTTAGTTAAATTGTTATCTATATTTAATCTAAATCCAAAACGGGTATTGTCTGTTCCTCTAATGATACCTTGGTTACTATTATAGTTTAAAGAAGCAAAATAGCGCGTTTTGTCTTGGCCTCCAGTAATGGAAATATTATTATCAGTTCCATAACCTGTTCTAAAAATATCATCCTGATAATCATATCTTGTTACCGGAGAAGTAGTTGTTTGTAATGGGCCTGCAATTACGTCTTGTGTTAATGCACCAGGTCCATCGGTAGGTCCGCCAAATTTAACTGGGGATCTATTTACTTCTAATCTTTTTCTAAGAGAATTGCTATTCACCTTTGTACTAAAAGTAACTTTAGGTGCACCTGTGCTACCTCTTTTTGTAAAAATTTGTACTACACCAGCATTGGCTCTACTTCCGTATATAGCTGCAGCTGCTGCCCCATTTAATACTTCAATTCTATCAATATCGTTGGGGTTAATATCTACCATACGGTTTTGACCAACACTACCACTTGCATCATAATCTGCACTTGCATTTGTTACCCTAGCATTTGAATTGTTGATAATTACTCCATCAATAATATATAATGGATCAGAGGAACCTGATATAGAACTCACCCCACGCAGTTTAACACTCATCCCACCAGCAGGATCGCCAGAGTTTTGAGTAATCTGCGCTCCGGCAACCTTTCCTTGTAATGAAGCAATGGCATTTGAAGAACCTGAATTAGCAATTTGACTGCCCTTAATGGTTCCAATAAAATTACCAAGTTGTTTTTTAGTAGTTCCTTGCGAAGTACCTGTTACAACCACTTCATCTAAACCTATTGCATCATCTTTTAAAATAGCGTCAATAGTAAAGTTGTCGCTATTACTTTTAACGGTTATGGTTTTTTCGCTCGAACTAAAACCGGCAGAAGAAATAATCACTTCATGTTTGCCGGGTTTTAACTTAACGGTAAGTTGATAAATACCTTCATTGTCTGAAGCTGTTCCATTTCCTGTGTTTTTAATTTGCACAGAGGCTCCGGGTACTGGAGCACCCTTGCTGTTGGTAACTTTTCCTTTGATAACTGTTTGGGCTTGCAAGCCAAGTGTAAGTATTGCGCCAAGTAGTAGCAAAACTACTTTAGGCCCTACACATCGTTTAACTGTGTTGAAATTCATATGCATGTTATTTTGGGTAATTCAAAAATCTGTACAATATAGTAATTATGCAGGAAACTACTGTTTTTGTGCAATTTTTGTAAATAAAAATTTAATTTACTTAATTAAGACATCTAAAAACGCATAATGCTGCATAAAAATGCTGCTTTTAGCAAAATTGAGTAATTTGGAGAATTCTCTTTATTTAAACTGTAGATTTCTTCTTATTCCAGCAAATTTTGATCTTTTAATTGGGCTATCTTTAAAAATTTCTTTAAAACGGTACTCTGTTAAATCTAGCCAGTCTGATTTGCTATAATGTAAAATTTCGGGAATGGGGTTAAAATGATCTTCATGGTGAGGTTTACTAAATCTGTTCCAAGGGCATACATCTTGACAAATATCACAACCAAATGCCCAATTTTGAAATTTACCTTTCATTTCATCTGGAATAATTGCATCTTTTAATTCAATGGTAAAATAGCTTATACATTTGCTGCCATCAATTACTTTATTTTGTAGAATGGCCTCGGTTGGGCAATGATCAATACACTTAGTGCAAGACCCACAATAGTCTTTTACTATTGAGCTATCTGCCACTAATTCAATATCTACAATCAGTGTGGCAATAAAGAAAAAAGACCCTTGTGATTTATTTATCAAATTCCCATTTTTACCAATCCAGCCCAACCCACTTTTCATTGCCCAAGCCCTTTCTAATACAGGTGCAGAATCAACAAATCCTCTTCCATGGATATCACCTATATTTTTTTTTATAGTATCTAAAAATAAATGGAGTTGACCTCTAATTATTTCGTGATAATCTTTACCCCATGCATATTTTGCAATTTTGGGAGATGCTATATCTTGTTTTTTGGAAGGGAAATAATTTTTTAAAACAGTAATAACAGATTTAGCTCCTGGAACTAATTTTTGTGGATCAATACGCATGTCGAAATAATTTTCCATGTATTTCATTTTTCCATGCATTCCCTTATTTAACCATTGCTCTAATTTTCTTGCTTCTTCATCTAATTTAACAGCCTTGGAAATACCACAATAATCAAACCCTAAATTGGAAGCTGTTTTTTTAATCATTGCAGTTTGTTCCTGAATAGAAGCCATATTAATTAGAGTAAATGAGATTGAACCTCGTTGTTTTTCATGATTGATTCCTTTATTTGCAATTAGCAATTATTTGCTGGTCAATTGTTTTTTTTATTTCATGATATACTTCTTTATTTTCTTCATTCAGTAATTGTTTAACAAAAACAATAGAAGCGTATCCTCTGCATAAATCAATTAATGGCCATGTACCAAATAAACCTGGGCTGGAAACAACCGTTGCTATTCCGTTTTCGTCGGATTCTTGAATCCATTCACCTAATCCATAGTTAAATCCTGCCGCAACTTTAGGCGCATATTGAATCATTGCTGGAGTTGTTTGAATAGTATGCATTGCGGCAATTGATTGTTCACTCAATATTTTTTTACCATTAAATATTCCATGGTTAAGAAGCATACTTAAAAAGTTCATATAATCATTGGCTGTTGATATAGCACCTCCTGATGGATTTACGGCAGTCAAACTAGAAAAATTGGTATTGCGCATTTGCAGAGGTCTAAGTAATTTTTGTTGCATTGCTTGCTCAAATCCTTTTTTGGTAACAATTTCTACTATTCTTCCTGCAATATTTAATCCAATTTGGCTATATCTAAATGATAATCCCGGATTGGCTGCAATTTCTTTTTTAGATGCAAAATCAATTACTTCTTCTTCTAAACTTGTGTACTTAGATCGTTTAACAAAGTTTGCAAAACGAATTGGTTCAGATTCAATTCCTGTTAAATGTGATAAACAATGTTGAATGGTGATATATCCCTTACTATACTTACTAAATATAGGTAAATATTTACTAACGCGATCTTGTAAAGAAATTTTGCCTTCATCTACTAATACCATTATTAAAGCAGCAGTTAACCATTTGCTACAACTAGCAATTTCTGCTTGTGTTTTTGGGTTAAATTCTCCCAAAGATTTATTGTAGATGATTTTGCCATCTTTATATAGTAAAACGGTGAAATTGCCACCTAACTCTTTTTTTACCGAAGTCAATTTATGATCTAAATCTGTAAAATTATACTGCGCATAAATTGGCTGAAAGATTAGCAGGGAAAGTACTAAAACACTGCCTAATAAGCATACTATATATTTTTTTTGCGTCATAATTTCCGATATTATTAGTTGGATTGTGGTTTGTTGATTATTTAAAGTTAGGAAATTCAAAAGTTAAATAAACATTCAAATTATAAATATGAACCTACATAATTATACCATTAAAGCCCAAGAACTTTTACAGGTTGCACAGCAAACAGCCTATACTAATAATAATCCCTCTATCGAAAGCGAACATTTGTTAAAAGCGTTGTTAGCTGATAAAGACTCAGCCATTTCGTTTCTGCTGAAAAAAAATAATGTTAATATAGATTTTTTAGAAAGCAAATTAATGGAGTTATTAAATAAACTACCAAAAATACAAAGTGGGGAACCTGCTCAGGTTGCTGGAAGAACTTTTAATAATGTGTTGCTTAAAGCCGATGCGGTATTGAAAATATTTAAAGATGAATTTATTACAGCAGAACATTTGTTAATTGCGTTAGTACAAACTTCCGACTCAACAGCGCATGTATTAAAATCGGTTGGTTTAACCGAAAAGGGATTGATTGCCGCAATCAAAGAATTACGAAAAGGAGAAAGTATTCAGTCTCAAACTCAAGAAACGCAAATGCAAATGCTGCCAAAATATGCCAAAAATTTAAATCAAATGGCGCGTGATGGCAAATTAGATCCTGTGATTGGTAGAGATGAAGAAATTAGAAGAACCCTGCACATTTTAACTAGGAGATCAAAAAACAATCCCATTTTAGTAGGAGAGCCAGGAGTGGGTAAAACAGCTATTGTAGAAGGCTTGGCCATGCGTATTATGAATGGTGATGTGCCAGAAAATTTAAAGTCTAAAATAATTTATGCATTAGATATGGGCCAATTAATTGCTGGTGCTAAATATAAAGGGGAATTTGAAGAAAGATTAAAAGGTGTGGTAAAAGAAGTTGCAGAAAGTGAAGGTGAAATTATTTTATTTATAGATGAAATTCATACACTTATTGGTGCTGGTGGCGGAGAAGGTGCAATGGATGCTGCTAATATTTTAAAACCTGCACTGGCAAGAGGCGAGCTCAGGGCCATTGGAGCTACTACTCTTGGTGAGTATCAAAAATATTTTGAAAAAGATAAAGCATTGGAACGTAGGTTTCAAAAAGTAGTGATTGATGAGCCTACGGTGGAAGATGCTATTTCTATACTGCGTGGACTAAAAGACCGTTACGAAACACATCACCATGTTCGAATTAAAGATGAAGCAATTATTGCGGCTGTTGAATTATCAAACAGATACATTACTGATCGTTTTTTACCCGATAAAGCCATTGACTTAATAGATGAAAGCGCAGCTAAATTGAGGTTGGAAATGAATTCAATGCCCGAAGATTTAGATAAACTAGAAAGACAGATTAGACAGTTAGAAATAGAAAGGGAAGCAATAAAAAGGGAAAATGATGATAGTAAATTAAAAGAATTGAATATTGACATAAGTAATTTAGCTGTTGAACGCGACACACTAAAAGCTAAATGGAAACAAGAGAAAGAATTGGTTGAAAAAGTACAAACCGCCAAAGCCAATATAGAGCAATTGAAATTGCAGGCCGAACAAGCCGAAAGAAATGGTGAATATGGAACAGTAGCAGAAATACGATATGGTAAAATTAAAGAGCAGGAAACGATTATTACTTCAGTAGGTGAACAGTTGTTAAGTAGCGTAGACAAACGTTTATTAAAAGAAGAGGTAGATGCAGAGGATATTGCAGCAAATGTTGCAAAGGCAACAGGAATTCCTATTGCTAAAATGTTGCAAAGTGAGCGTGAAAAGCTATTGCAATTAGAAGATGAATTGCATGAGCGGGTGATTGGGCAAGAAGAGGCCATTACAGCGGTTGCAGATGCAATTAGAAGAAGCAGGGCTGGGTTGCAAGATCCTAAAAAACCTATTGGTTCGTTTATTTTTTTAGGTACAACAGGAGTTGGTAAAACAGAACTTGCAAAAGCCTTGGCTTATTATTTATTTGATGATGAGTCTATGATGACTAGAATTGATATGAGTGAATATCAAGAGAAGCACAGTGTTTCTAGGTTAGTAGGTGCACCTCCAGGATATGTTGGATACGATGAAGGGGGGCAATTATCCGAAGCTGTAAGAAGAAAACCGTATAGTGTAATTTTATTAGATGAAATAGAAAAAGCACATCCGGATGTTTGGAATATTTTATTACAAGTTTTAGATGATGGAAGACTTACAGATAATAAAGGACGGGTGGTGAATTTTAAAAATACCATTATTATCATGACGAGTAATTTAGGAAGTCATTTAATTCAAGATGCATTTGAAGGAGTGGAGGCCAATGGTTTAGAAGAAGCCGCAGAAAAAGCAAAAGTAGAAGTAATGCAATTGCTGAAGCAAACTATTAGACCAGAATTTTTAAATAGGGTAGATGAAATCATTATGTTTAGTCCGCTTTCTAAAAAACACTTAAGTGGAATTGTACAAATTCAATTAGATAACTTAAAAAAATTAGTTGCCGAAAATGGAATACAAATTCACTTTAGTAAATACTTAGTAGATTTTTTAATTGAACAAGGGTATGATCCACAGTTGGGGGCACGGCCATTAAAGCGTGTAATTCAAAAGCAACTAGTGAATATATTAAGTAAGAAAATACTTTCTGGGGAGATTGATAAAAATAAATCGGTATTGATTGATGTTTTTGATGGAGTAATTGTATGTAGAAATGAAGAGTAATATTCTTTTTCTGTTAAAAATTTCTTAACAGGCAACGGCTAGCAATATGGCTGCATCTTTTATATGAATGCAGCCATATTGGTTTGCTAATTTCCAAAACTATAGCAAGTATATAAGTTTGCCCAAGAGGGTAGGTAAATACTTTTGCTATAACTAAAATGAAATGAATGAATTGAATGCTACGCTAAAACCTTAAACCATGAAAAAAAGAAACATCCTCTATTATGTTGCTGCTATGTTAGTAATTGTAGCAGTTATTGCAAGTTCTTGTACTAAAACAACATCAACTGAAGCATCGGCTGGTTCGCAAACGGTAAGTTTATATTTAACAGATGCTCCTGCATTGTATGATCAAGTACTTGTTGATATTAAATCTGTAAAATTATTAATTGATACCAGTAAAAATACAAGGGTAAAAGATTCTTGTAATTGGGAAAGAATTGGCCGTGGAAATGATCGTCGTGGTGCATTGCCAAATGATTCTGCCCTTGTATGGGAAGACCTTGGTATTTCAGCAGGAATCTATGATTTACTAAAATTAAGAAACGGCGTAGATACATTATTAGCCAATAAATTAGTGGTGAATGGTGCAATACGTTTAATTAAAATAGAGTTTGGAACCAACCATTCAGTAATGGTAGATAGTGTAAGTTATCCATTGAATATTCCTGTATGGGCTGATCATTTTGTAATCATTAAATTAAAATGTAATTAAATTTAGAGATATTGTGCTGTTAAACTACAAACAGAAAAACAAGCAGAAATGATCCTGGTTAATCCGCTGGAACGACGATGAGACGTCTCATACC
>JAVHPL010000076.1:0-3905 GCA_036170555.1 Sediminibacterium sp.
CGAATTCATGGGGCAGTTTATACTGTATCCAGAAATGGGTTAACGAATTTTATAATCACCAATTTAAAATTGAACTAAAACATTTATATGCTACAACGAATACAAAGCATTTGGTTATTGTTAGCTGCTGCGTTAAGCGCATTAAGTTTTCAATTTTCTTTTTTTAGTGGCAATAAACTAAATACCGTAACCAATACTAAGGAGTGGATTCAATTTACCGCGGCTCAAAGCACCTTAACGCTATTACTTTCCATTGTAATTGCTGCCGCATCGGCTGTTTGTATTTTTATGTATAAAGATAGAAAAAGACAATTGCTGATTGCCATTATTTTAGTTGTGACATCTTTATTGAATATATTTTTCTATGTAAATGCCAGCAGATCTTTCATTGAATATACTACCGATCTTACTTCCTTAATAAGTATAGGTATTCCTATTACACTTGTTCTTGCATCCATAGGAATTTACAAAGATGAACAATTAGTAAAAAGTGCCGATCGCCTAAGGTAACTTAGCCATTTTTAAGGATGTATACAATTTATGTAGATATATACAAAAGAGAAGCGCAGTAACCCCCCGATCACTGCGCTTTTTAGCTCCATCATATTAAATCTATACTGGAACTCCTAAAATGTAAAATTAAGGTTTCGATGGAAGTAATTGAATCTGCAGTATACGAAATGGGCTAATTAGTATATGAAAGTGCCTTTTGAGTAGTTTAAAGACCTAAATGATATACAAAAGCAGGTGTAAATACACAAAAGCAATACTTTTACATTGTAATAAGAAGATATGTACCATTGCTTAATTGCAGACGACCACTTAATAGAAAGAGATTTACTTCGTTCATATATTAAAAAAATTTCCAATTTGCATTTAGTGGCATCTTGTGAAAATGGGCTTGAAGTGGTAGATTTATTACGTAACCATGAAATTGATCTGGTATTTTCCGATGTAGATATGCCCAATCTTACCGGGATAGAATTAGTGAAATCCTTAAAGAATCCACCCGTTTTTGTTTTTATATCTTCGTTTCCTGAATATGCTGCAGAAGGTTTTAATTTAGATATTATAGACTTTGTTGTTAAACCTATCACATTCGATCGTTTTGTAAAAGCAGTGAACAAAGCCATTGAATACATTGAATTGAAGAAGAACGCATCAACATCTACATCCAACACCACCATAGAGCAACAACCAGCAGAAAATTATTTTTTTATTAAAGACAATAAAGGAATTAGTAAAGTGGAAGTTAATCAAGTGCTTTACATAGAAAGTATGGGTGATTTTTCTAAAATTTATACAACCGATAAAAAAAATATAATCATGCTGGTTGGGCTTAAAAATGCCGAAGCTCAATTACAAGAAAAACAATTTATTAGAGTACATAAACAGTATTTAGTGAATACACAGCATATTAATCAGGTTTTAACAAACGAAATTATCTTAAGTAACCAAGAGTCTATTCCCTTAAGTAGTGCCTATAAACAAGCCTTAAATGATTCTTTCATAAAAAAAGATCTTTTAAAAAGATTTTAGTACTCATGTAGCGGTAAATGAATAATCATGATAGAACCTTGCGGTTTGTTTTGCTTTGCTGTTAATTTTCCTTTCATCATTGTAAGAAAATTTTTGCATAATAGTATTCCCAACCCTGTTCCTTTTTCTTTATTTGTGCCAAGGCTACTAGTTAAATTATGTATACTTGCATCATTTATTGTTTTCATGTATGCCTCACTCATGCCTATTCCTTCATCGGCAATAGCAATGGCTAACTCATGATTTTGCATACTGGTACTAATATGAATGGTACTGCCTGAATAACTAAATTTAATGGCATTACTTAATAGGTTTCTTACTACCAAGGCCAACATATTTTTATCGGCCCAAACAGTAGTTTGCGCATCAATTGAATTTAGTAGTTGTAGTTGCTTTTGTTTAAGAACTGATGCAAAAGATTCCATTACTTCTGAAACAATATCGTTTACCCTCACTAGTTCCATTGTAGTATCAAAACCTTGCAGTTGGCTTCCTGCCCAGTTTAACAAATTTTCCATCAGTGCCGAAGTTCCTCTTAATGTATTACCTAACTCTTTGGCATATAAAGCCAATTGATCTTTATTAACCTCATCTTCTTCTAACAAATAAACAAAAGAAATTAAACTATTAATTGGGCTTCGCATATCGTGGGTGATAATGCTAAATATTTTATCTTTTACTTCTACCAATTCAACCAGTGATTGTCTTTTAGATTCAATGGTAGCATTTAATTCTACCGTTTTCTTTCTACTTTTATAAATAAACCATGCAGCAAGAACTACTATAATGGTAAGTATACCCATCATCCAGGCTAAGGTATTTTTAAACCTAATTTCTAATTTTTTCTCCGCCAACTGTTGATTAGTTCTTTGTTGCTGAATGGCATATTCTTTTTCCTTAACACTAAAATCGAACATCAATTTTTTACGAGTAATTTCTTTCTCTTTCTCTTTATTAAAAATAAGATTAGATACTACTGAAAATTGTTTAAAATAATAAAGGGAACTATCAAATTGATTTATACGTTCATAATAGTCACTTAAGCTTTTACAAACTTTTGCTTCGATTTCTAATAAGCCAGCCTTAGTAGACATTTTTAAAGACTGATGCAAATACATAGTTCCCCGATTATAGTTATTGATACGAATAAAAAAATTCCCGACTGTTGCATAATCAGCCGCAATTGAATTATGATCAAATCCTTTATTACCAACTTCAATAGCTTGTTCATAATAATGCTTTGCTGTTGCTTGTTGATTTAATTTTTCATATGCAGTTGCCATTGCAATAAATATGGCTGCTTTTAAATTATAATCATTGTCTAATTCAGCAACGGGTATAGAAGCATTTGTAAACTTAATAACTTGCTTATATCGCTTAGCACCACTATACCCTAATTTCTGTATAGTTGTTTCATCTGCTTGCAATAAAATATTAGATAAAATTAATTTAATACTTCCTACCCCTCTCGAATAAATACCTTCCTTTTCAAAAATGGGTAATGCTTTGGAAGCATATCTATACGCTGTTTCATAGTCACCTAGCGCAATATAAGTATCACTTAAATTATTGTAAATACTGGCTATCCCTTCTTGATTATTAATTTCCGTATAAATTTTAATGGCTTTTTCACTTACATCTATGGCATTGGCATAATCAGTAATTTTTTGATAAATATCACTCATACTCATATAATAACCTGCCAGATTATCCTTAGCATTCTGCTTTATACAAATTGCTACACCCTCATTATAGTATTTAAGGGCTTCTATAAAATCTCCCTTGCCATGATGCACAAGCCCTAATCGGGCATTTAATAATTGAATATTTTTTCTATTGGGTAATTTTAAAGCAATTGCTTTTGCAGAATCTGCATATTTTATCAGTTGCTGATTGGAATGGGGTAAATAAACCATTTCTCCATAAATGCGAATGAGCATGCGCATTTTTAAAGAATCTAATTGGGTATAGGCATTAGAAATTTTAATGAGGCTATCCAACATTTTGGGATTTTGACCTATCCCAAACAAATGAATTGAACAACTTGCAATGAACAATAAAATTAACTTTTTGATATCGGGGGGGGTATTAATAGTTAAACTTAAACATTGAAAATATGAATATAAAACGCAATTGATTAAATATACGGTGCAGTGATACTTTTTTTATTTTTTTTCAATCCCAATGGTGTTCCCGCATAAACCAGTTCGCCACCAGCATCACCTGCTTCGGGGCCCAGATCAATAATCCAGTCGGCACATTTGAGAACATCGGTATTATGTTCAATCACAATTAAAGAATGACCTTGCTCTATGAGTGCATTAAAGGAGGTTAATAATTTTTTAATATCGTTAAAGTGTAATCCA
>JAVHPL010000077.1:0-3881 GCA_036170555.1 Sediminibacterium sp.
GTTTAAAAAGTAGTTAAGTTTTCAACATTGGTCAACTGAAAGCTCATTTATGCTGTTTGAATACTGTTTTACTATCTTTATACTTCTACATTAATTAGGACTTATGCGTAATTCAGGGGCTTTTTGGGTAATTGCATTTATCATGTTTTTATTGGATTTATATGTATATCAGGCAATAAAAGTGGTAACCAATCCATTAATGGAACGAACTAGAATGCTTGTGCATTACGGATATTGGATAATTTCGGCACTTACATTACTAGCCCTACTTTCTTTTCCTTTTATAACCGTTTTGCAAAGTTCCAAAATATTTCGAAACTATATTTTTGCCATATTAGTGGGTTTGTTTTTGGCCAAATTAATTGGATCAGTTATTTTTTTAACAGATGACATTCGACGAGGCCTAATTTGGAGTGTTAGCAAAATTTTTAGAAATACTGGTGGTCAATTTATTGGAGATGGCCAGCTCATTTCTAGATCTACTTTCTTAAGTTGGGCTGGATTGGGCTTAGGGGGTACCCTTTTTGGAACCCTTTTAGTAGGGTTTAGCAATAAATACAATTACCAAGTAAAAAAGCATATCCTTACATTTCCCAATTTGCCAAAAGCATTTGATGGGTTAAAGTTGGTACAAATTAGTGATATCCATAGTGGTAGTTTCCAAGATCCAAAGGCCGTAAATAAAGGGGTGGCATTGATTATGCAACAACAGCCTGATATTATTTTATTTACGGGAGATTTAGTGAATGATCGAGCCGATGAAATGAATGAATACACAGCTATTTTTAGCCAATTGCATGCACCAATGGGAATATATAGCACTCTGGGAAATCACGATTATGGAGATTATGTGTCTTGGCCAAGTGCAGCAGACAAAACAGCTAATGTAGAAAAATTAAAATTGGTTCACGCTAAAATGGGTTGGGATTTATTAATGAATGAGCATCGAATATTGCAAAAAGATGGGGAATCCATTGCATTATTGGGCATTGAAAATTGGGGCGCTAAAGGTAGATTCCCCAAATATGGTAAAATGGATCTAGCGTATGCTGGAACTGAGGATATGCCCTTTAAGATTTTAATGAGCCATGATCCTAGTCATTGGGATGCACAGGTTAAAATAAATTATCAAGACATTGATTTAATGTTAGCTGGGCACACGCATGGAATGCAGTTTGGGTTAGAGAATCCTTATTTTAAATGGAGCCCAGTTCAATGGATGTATAAACAATGGGCTGGGCTATATGAAGAAGGAAATCAAAAATTGTATGTGAATAGGGGATTTGGATTTATTGGATATCCCGGTAGGGTAGGGATACTACCCGAAATAACCTTATTAGAATTAAAATGTTCTTAGCAGGTAATAAAGTTTGGCACGAGGATTGCCATAGTAGACATAAACAAAGTATATGAGGAAATTATTATTGAGTACAATTGCCTTACTGATCATCGGCATTGCCGCAAATGCGCAAGCCGGGTTTAGATTAGGTGTAAAAGCAGGCGCTAACTTTAGTGAGTTAAACAGCACAACATTTAATAGTGGGTTTGATTTTGCTTATCATATTGGTGGATTTGCCGAAATTGATTTAAACCGAAAATTAGGAATACAGCCAGAAGTATTGTGGAGCCAATCTAGTTATACCCGAGGAAGCAATATTAATGCTCTTTATCAAACCTTACCAACAAATGTTAAACTAGATTATTTAGCTATTCCTGTTTTACTAAGATATAGTGTTACCAGTATGTTCACCTTCACTGTAGGACCTCAATTTGGGATATTAATGAACAGGAATAATAATTTAATGCAAAATGGAGAAGCTGCATTCTCTAAGGGAGATTTAGCCATGGTATTGGGTGGACAAATAAATTTGAAAATGCTTCGCATTTATGGAAGATACAATGTTGGGTTACAAGATATTAATGATGCAACCAATCAAGAAAAATGGACTAATAAACAAATTCAATTAGGTATTGGACTGCGTTTGTAATAAAAATATTTACCTATGATTATCCGCAAATGCCGTACTGTTTTAAACAGTGCGGCATTATGTTTTTAGCTTAAACCTTTTCTTAATGAGTTGAATATTTTCTTTAAACTTTTCCAACTCACTATTTTGCTGTTGGATAAAGCTATTATTTTCTAATTTTCCTACCACCTCATTCATTTCTGTAAAACTTTCATAAACCATTTTTCTATATGGATTAGTGTAATCCTTGGCTCTTGAATCGTAAATACCTTTCGTAATCCATTCTTTAGTAGTTATTGCAGCATTTAACAAATAACTTAATTGGTGTTCATCAATGGTATTTAATGAAAGGCCACTTATTTCACTTAAGGCTGCTAAGCCATGTAACTGTTTTTGCTTAGGATAGCTTTCTCCTTTTTGTGTATAAAATGCATGTATATCATCCCAGTTTTTTATTTTTTGAGTAAGAATCTTTTTCTTTAACTCATCTAAATCTAATTGAGGCATTAATTGACCACCTATATTTACCCAAGTTTTTCGTTTGTTTTTAGTAGGCATTTGTTTCCTAATACTTTCAGTAGTAGAAAGTTGATGTTCCTGAATGAGTTGAATGAGTTGTTCAGTGCCATAAAATAAAACAATGTCTTCGAAAATTTGATATGCAGCTAAAACCTTTACCAATCTGGTTTTACGTTTACTATTTTCAATATCGTATGCTACAATATCTAAATCATTTACTAGTTTATTATTGCTTTTTAATAATAGTTTGCCCACTTCTGTTGCTTCTTCATCCGTACCAACACTTTTTCTTTGAGAAAGTAAATAGGCTTTGCCAGTATACAATGCTAGTTTTTCTAAAGCAGTAAATATTTCATTGATACTATCAGGTGCTAAGTAATGATATTCTAATAATTGAATTTTATTGCTTCGTTTATCTCTGTCTGTGTACTTCCAAGAATTTCTAGCCAATGCATACATATTGTATAAAAACCAATAAGCTGGCATGATGGTTAACTCATTGGAGTGTGTATCATTACTAATTAAAGAAAAAGGAAAAGGAATATTTAATTCTGCAGGGTAATCCCCTTTGCTAATCATAGTAAAAGATGCAAAAATAGAATTGTGTTTTAAACTAACGCATAGACCTGGCCAGAATCCTCTGCCCATAATAATTTCACCATCAGCGCTTCTGCTATTGTGATTAGAACCAATGGTTGCGCCAGCCGCAATATTACTTTGACCCATAACCGTTGCAGCGCAAAGAAATGAATTATTGTGATGTTGCTCATGTGCTGGAAAAATTAAAGAGTTTAATACTTCGCAACAAGAGATAGTAGCATTTTGACCTAAGTAAGAATTAATTAATCTTGCTCCATATTTTAATTGTGCATGATCTGCCATAATAAAACGAACCGCTTTAATGCCATAAAATGCCCTACATCCAAAACCTACAATTCCATTCACCATTTCGCAGCCTTCTCCAATTTGCGTTCTTCCCTCAGGCCCAGAGTTAACAGTGAGATTTTTTAATTTGTTGGCTCCTTTTAAATAGGCATCCGAGCCAATCCAAACGTCTTTTATAATTCTGCAATTTTTTATTACAGTACGATCTCCCACTTTTCCGTAATATCCACGTTTATCATCGCATTTTTTTTCTGTAAATTCTTTGAATTTATCTTGTAATAATTTATCGTCTCTAAATCTAGTCCAAATAAATGCATCACCTGGTAGCATGCCATTGAATGGCATTACTCTTCTTCCTGTATTTTCATTACATAGTTCAAGCCAAATTCTAACTTCTTCTTTTTCGTCTTTTTTAATAATACCCGTTCCAAACTTTGCATGATTGGTAGTTACCAATTCATTCACATTGGTAATGATTGCTTCGCTTCCAATGATGTAGTGAGACAAATA
>JAVHPL010000078.1:0-17863 GCA_036170555.1 Sediminibacterium sp.
CAAGCAGACAATTCAACTTCTAGAAATTTTGGAGGAACTGGTCTTGGTTTAGCCATCTGTAAAAGATTATTAGACCTTCAAGGATCTACGCTTCATTTAGAGAGTGAACAAGGAAAGGGATCGGTATTTTATTATACCTTACCATACAATATTGTAAAAAATACTGCTGTTGCTAAAGTAATACAAGCAGATAGTTTACCTACTGAAGAAAGTAAACCACTTACTAATATTCATATTTTATTGGTTGAAGATAATGAAGTGAATATTTTGGTTGCAAAAACATTTTTAGAAAAATGGGGTGCAATTATTGATGTTGCACAAAACGGACAGCAGGCAATAGACTTACTAGATATAAATAAACATCAATTGATATTGATGGATATGCACATGCCAATTATGGATGGCTATGAAGCCACGCGTATTATTAGAAGCCGTGGAATAAAGATTCCCATTATTGCTTTAACAGCTAGTTTACCCAAAGAGATAGAAGAAAAAATTAAAGACACAGGAATTGATGATATAGTGGTAAAACCATTCTCGCCCAGAGAGCTTTTTAAGGTAATTTTACATTATACTGGAATTCACCCTTTTTAATTGGTTTTTAGTTAGGTATTAGCCGCATTTTATTCACCCTTCATGATTCATAAGAACAAGCACCTATCTTGCATAAGAAAGTGAATTTGTATGATGGAGTATTTAAAAGGATTGAACGAGCCACAGAGAGAAGCGGTACAACATGTAAACGGGCCCATTATGATTGTGGCAGGAGCAGGAAGCGGTAAAACAAAAGTGCTTACTACCCGTATTGCCCATTTAATGAGTGCGCATAAAGTAGATGCATTTAATATTTTAGCACTAACCTTTACCAATAAAGCTGCCGCTGAAATGAAAGAGCGGATTGAACGAACACTCGGAAATTCAGAAGCAAGAAATTTATATATTGGAACTTTCCATAGTGTGTTTGCAAGAATACTTAGGGGTGAAGCACAAAAGCTTGGTTATTCTAGTAATTTTACTATTTACGATACAGACGATAGTAGATCGGTATTAAAAACAGTTATTAAAGAATTAAATTTAGACGATAAGCATTACAAACCCAATATAGTGGGCAACAGAATTTCTTCTGCAAAAAATGCATTGGTTGGGCCCGCAGATTATGTGAATGATTATTATATTCAACAAGAAGATATGCGCTCTAACAGGCCAGCTATTGCGCAGGTTTATGCAGCTTATGCTAACCGTTGTTTTAAAAACGGAGCAATGGATTTTGATGACTTATTACTCAAAATGTATGAACTACTAAAGCATTTCCCCGAAGCATTACACAAGTATCAACATAAATTTAAATACATCTTAATAGATGAGTATCAAGATACCAATGCAGTGCAATATCAAATTACCAAGCTATTGGCTGCTGCACATGAAAATATTTGTGTGGTAGGTGATGACGCACAAAGTATTTATAGTTTTAGAGGAGCTACCATTGAAAATATTTTACAGTTTCAAAAAGATTATGATGATGTAAAAGTGGTTAAATTAGAACAGAATTATAGAAGCAGTCCACAAATTATTCATGTAGCCAATGAAGTAATTAAAAATAATAAAGGACAGATACCAAAAAATTTATGGACTAATAATGAAGCTGGAGAAAAAATTAGTTTAGTAAGAACCATGACAGATAATGAAGAAGGCAAATTTGTTGCTGATACTATTCAAGAACAAAAATTGCGCAATCATTATTTTAATAAAGATTTTGCCATTCTGTATAGAACCAATGCACAAAGCCGTTCATTCGAAGAAAGTCTTAGGAAAATGGGTATCCCCTATAGGATATATGGAGGCGTTAGTTTTTATCAGCGTAAAGAAATTAAAGATTTACTTGCATACTTAAGAGTAATTGTAAATAACCAAGATGAAGAAGCGTTAAAAAGAATCATCAATTTTCCCGTTCGTGGTATTGGAAAAACTACTATAGAAAAATGCGTCATTTTTGCAAATGAACACAATATTTCTATGTTCGAAGTGGTGAGTAGGGCTATAGAATTTGGTTTCAAAGCAGGTACACTAGAGGCTTTGCAAAATTTTACTACCATGATTCGGTATTTCCAAAGTATGCTTACTAGTAAGAATGCTTATGATGTAGCGGTTCAGGTAGGCAAACATACCAACCTAGTAAAAGAACTCTTTAATGATAAAACTACCGAAGGTTTAGCCAGATATGAAAACATTCAAGAATTATTGAACTCAATTAAAGAATGGATAGAAAGCCCTAGTAACGATGATGGAGAATTAGGAGATAAATCATTGGGGTCTTATTTGCAACAAATTACTTTGTTAACCGATGCAGATGATGATAAAGAAAATGCAGATGTTGTAAAATTAATGACCATTCATGCTGCAAAAGGTTTAGAGTTTGGTTGTGTGTTTGTTGGCGGTGTAGAAGAAACATTATTCCCCAATGCCATGAGCATTAATACCAGAGAAGAATTAGAAGAAGAACGTAGATTATTTTATGTAGCAGTAACTAGGGCTAAAAATAGATTATGGCTAACCTATGCTAATTCAAGATATCGTTTTGGGCAGTTGGTACAAAATGAACCAAGCAGGTTTATTGAAGAAATGCCCGAAGCTTATGTAGATAAAAGTTTTGCAGGTGGGGGCGCAAGAAACAATTCCAGTACCGATTGGGGTGGAGCTTATGAGCGTATGCAAAGAGGGTTTAATTATGGCAACACAGCTTCAGCAGAAAAAAAATACGGGCCAGCACCTAATAAAAAACCAAGCTCAAGTAAACCCGAATATTTACCCATTGTTCCTCCTACTTCAAAAGTAGCTGCACATATACCTTCTGCTAATTTTACCCCTAGTGATACATCAACTTTAGAAGCAGGGCAAAGAGTGGAGCATCAAAAATTTGGATTTGGAACTGTAACCAATATTGAAGGTTCGGCACATAATCCGGTAGCTACTATTCAATTTGAAAAAAATGGAGAGAAAAAGATTATGCTTAATTATGCCAAGTTAAGCATACTACCTTCATAAGAATTAGTTTCTATATTTTGCCAATCGGGAAACTACTTTTTCTTGCGTTTGGGTAGGTAAAGGCAAAGTAGGTTTATATAAGCCTCCATTGAGTTGAGGCAATAAAACAGTACCAGGTAAAAATAAAAAACTTTCTGGCGGTGGCGGTGGTGCAGCAACTAATTGAATGGGAGCTGTTGTATTATTTTTTGTAGATTCAGGAACATCTGCTACCACATTTATACTTGGTTTTTCTTCGTAAGCATTGCTCGTTGTAAATTGCTGCAATACGGTCATTTGAGGACGATCATTTTGGGCTAATGGATAAACGGAAAGTGGAGCCCCACTCCATTTTTTTCCAGACGCCCAATAAACAGCCGTAACTTTATTGGAATTCAAGTATTTTAAGAATTGCTCCATTACTTTTAACCAACGTGGGTCAGTATCTGGTACCCCAAATTCACCTATCATACCTTTTTTATTGTTTTCTTTAAGCCAATTTACAAAGGGAGTAACTCGATTAACACCCGTTTGGTCATCAACTTGATTTTGTTCATACGAGTAAAAATATTTACCAGTAAAATCAATATCAAAATAACAGTGGGCATTGTAAATAAGCTTATCCTGCGGGTCTTTGAGGAATTTTAATTGATCGCTGTATTGTTGCCAACTTTCTGCTGCAGCATAATTTTCTCCCGAAATAATAATATGATTTCTACTATCTGCTTGTCGAATAGAATGAATAGCTTCTTGAGCTGTAGTAAACCAATCAAAGCCCTGCATTTCATGGGGCTCGGTCATAATTTCAAACCCATACAAATTTTGATACCCCGAAAATGCATTAGCCAACTTATTCCATACATCCGAAAAATCTTGTCGGCTTACGGCATAACTTCCTATAATATATTCAATTCCGTATTTTTTGTAACGACCCCCATTATGCATACTCAGGATCACTTTTAATCCTTTGTTAGAACACCAAGTAACTACTTTCTTTATCTCTCCAATTTCTTGATAATCTAAGTCTCCGCCCAAGCTTTTCTGTATTCGCTCCCATCTAAATGGGATGGTTACCATTTTAAACCCTTTTTTATAAAAATAATCTACTTCTTCTGCTGTTGGATAAGCATAATGCTCATTTAAATTACCCGGTAAATTGTTTTCACTAAATTCTCCTCCACATAAATTAATACCCAAGGCAAAGTCAGATTCCTGAGATTTACCAGAAATATTGGTTAGGATGAATAAAAAAATTAAAAAAATAGGGCGCATAATATATATTCCTTTCAAAGCGTATATTATGTAACGCAAAAACAAGCTATTTATTGAGTAAATTTTCGATATCCGAAAAATAAGTCTCAAGAACCAGTTCAGGAACTGTTTTGAACATTCCCAGCCCATGTTTTGTTTATTTTTGCACAAATACCAATTATGATACAAACAGGCAACCCAATCATTAGCATCTATACAGAAATGACCCCAAATCCTGAAACAATGAAATTTGTGGCCAACAAACTATTGTATCCGGGGAAAAGTATTGATTTTGCCGACGAAACCTTAGCAGGACCTTCTCCACTAGCCAAAGAGATTTTTAGCTTCCCATTCATAAAAAGTGTTTTCATAGCTAGTAATTTTATTACCCTTACCAAAACAACCGATACAGAAGATTGGCAAGATATTATACCAACCGTTAAAGAGTTTTTAAAACAATACCTCGAAAATGGGGGTGTGGTAGTAAATGATGAAGATGTAGCCAAGGTAAAACAAGAAGCTACCAATACAGTAAGTGCAGATGATGATGATATTGTAAAAAGGGTAAAAGAATTATTAGAAAACTACGTAAAGCCTGCAGTAGAAATGGATGGTGGCGCTATTCAATTCAAGAGTTACCATGATGGCATTGTAAACCTCATGTTACAAGGAAGTTGTAGCGGTTGTCCATCTTCTATGATTACCCTAAAGGCAGGCATTGAGGGAATGATGAAACGCATGATTCCTGAAGTAAAAGAAGTTGTTGCAGAAGCTGATTAATACTTAAATATCAGTTTACAGGTAGTGTATGTTTGCGCTAAATGTTTTATTTTACAGCAGATCATGCGGTACCTCATTCAACCCATTCTATTCTTTTTAAAAAAATATTGGGACGCAATAGCAGCGTCTGCAGTAATTTTTTTTTGGATATTACTATATACCCAACATAGTGGAATTGGCATTTCCCCAGATTCAGTAGCCTATATAAGTGCTGCAGAAAATATAGCTAATAGCTTATCCTTTACAGATTTTAATCAGCAACCATTTGTTTTATTTCCTTTGGGATATCCTATTTTTTTAGCCTTGGTAAAATGGGGATTTTTTATGCCAATAATAAAGGTTGTACCCTTATTAAATGCCTTTATTTTTTCGGGAGATGTACTGATAGTTTCCTATATACTACAACACATAAATAAAACCAATACAGTTGTTAGAATATTACTTTTATTATTCATTATTTGTAGCCCTGCACTTATAGAAGTATACACGATGCTATGGTCCGAAACCTTATTTTTATTGTTGGTACTTTTATTTTTTATTACTTTAAAAAAGTACTTAAGTAATACTTCATTAAAATACTTAGTTACTACAACCCTTATTGCGGCAATTGCCTGTACTGTTCGATACGCTGGAATTAGTTTTTTATTAACAGGAGGTATGCTCATACTCATCCATCCTAACCTACCATTTAAAAGCAAATGGAAACAGGTATTGTTCTTTGAATTAGGAGCAGTAATTCCTGTGCTTATTAATATAATAAGAAACGCAGCAGTATCAGGAACTTATACAGGTGTTAGAGAAAAAGCAACCAGGGGCCTAGCAGAAAATGTACAAGATATGGGATCCGTTTTAAGTAACTGGTTTCCTTTACCACAAACCATACCCGCCATAGCCATTGGATTAATCATTAGCATAGGTTTAGTTTGTATTGCATGGATAGTATTTCGTTTTCTTCAGCCACAATATTTTGCCAGCTTCGAAACAATCATTGCTACATTCATTTTACTATATGGTGGTTTTATGCTCGTAATTGCCAGCGTATCTAGGTTCGAAACACTTAGTAGCCGACTGCTCTCTCCGCTTTATATTCCACTATTGCTTTTAATAAGCACCCTGAGTATACTGTTGATTCAACATAAACATAAAATAATACGCATTACCATAATTGTTTTATTAATGCTTGGATATGGTTATACACATGCCTATTTTTATAAAACTAATGCGCTTACTTGGGAAGGGGTTGAAACAGCAGGTATACCAGGTTATACCGAAGATCAATGGAAACATTCTTCCATGATTAACTACTTACAATCACATAAAAATAGTATTCAACAACCCATTTATTCAAACGCCAATGATGCCGTATTTTTCTTAACCCAAATACATGCGCATGCACTTCCTCATAAAGATATTCCAGCAGAACTAACTACATTTCTTCAAATGCAAGGATTCTATTTGATATGGTTTTATGATGGGCAAAATGATGATCTAATTAATGTAGATTACATTCAACAGTATTTTAAAACAAAAGCCCGTTGGCAATTTAAAGATGGAATTATCCTTAGTTTTTAATCAATTGATAGAAGGCTTAAAACAAACAGGGCCACTAGAATTTATTGCAGTAATAGCCGGCATTGCCAGTGTATGGTTTAGTAGAAAAGAAAATATTCTGGTTTACCCAATTGGGCTTATCAATACAAGCATTTACATTTATTTAAGTTTAAAAGGTAATTTGCTGGGAGAAGCCAGCGTTAATTTTTATTATACCATCATGAGTATCTATGGCTGGTATATTTGGTTAAAAAAAGATCCCTATAATCAAGAAGTTATTTTACAAATTACACATAGTAGTAAAAAAGAATGGCTTTATCAACTAGGTTTTTTTGGCGTATTTTATTTATTGCTTTTTACTGCACTTACTTGGTTAAAACAATCCTTTGCTCCAGAAGCCATCCCTTGGGCAGATGCATTTGCCAGTGCAACAGCATATACAGGTATGTGGTTGATGGCAAGAAAAAAAGTAGAGAGTTGGGGCTGGTGGATAGCAACAAATATTGCTTCTATTCCGTTATACTTTATTAAAGGCTATGTATTTACCAGTGTACAATTTTTGTTATTGTTAATACTTGCCATTGCAGGTTTAATTAGTTGGCGCAAAAAAGCAAAAAATGCAGTTAGTTAAAAAAATAGTGGTTATTGGCCCAGAGTCTACAGGCAAAAGTACATTGTGTGAATTGTTGGCACAGCATTACAAAACTGAATGGTGCAGTGAATTTGCCAGAGAATATTTATTAACCAATGGAACCGATTATACCGTTGATGATTTATTGGTAATAGCAAAAGGTCAGTTAGCATTGGAAGATGAAGTTACTGCATCTGTAGTTCATTCTTCTAGCATACCAACACCCAAGCAAGTATTTATTGATACAGATATGTATGTAATGAAAGTATGGAGTGAATATGTTTTTGGGGCATGCGATTTTTTTATTTTAGATGCCATTGTTCAACGCAAGTACGATTTGTATTTGCTTTGTGATATAGATCTTCCTTGGGTTAAAGATGAATTGAGAGAATACCCCGATGAAAAGCCCCGGCAAGAATTGTTTGCTATTTATAAAGACCTTTTAATGAATCAAGCTACTCCATGGACAATCATTAGTGGAAATTATGAAGAAAGATTGGCAGCTGCAATTAAAGCAGTAGACGGATGGATAAAATAATGTTATTGGTTGTATGAAAACTTATTGGAGTAATTCAATCGCCTTTTCTAATCCCTTGTCAATTCCATTTTTTAGTTGCTTAATATCAAACCGAATATTATAATCTGGATTTATGCCTTTTGATTCATAAATAAATCCATCTAAATATTTAAACTTAGCAGATGACGCTTGAACTTTCATAAAATTTCCAACTTTGAAAGATCCATCATTTAAAACGTCATTATCAACCACAGGACCAGTTGCACCCCACGTGGTTTCTCCAACAAAAAGGCTTCCAGGAATAGTTTTAATTGCTAAAATTGTAGTTTCAGATAAAGAAGCACTGTTTTTATCTCCGAGCACAATAATTCTTGGCAATTGTAACATATATTTTTTAGAAGGATTTATTACTGAAGGAAGCCAAGGAGTAAAATCAAGTCTATTATTATTAGACTTACTCTGCAAATATCCATAATGTAAAGGAGTAGTAATAAAATTACTAAGCAAAAAATTTAAATCCCAAAGATCGCCGCCTTGGTTACTTCTTACATCAATGATAATTCCATTATAGCCCATACTATTATATTGAACCATTTTAAAAAATGAATCAATTGCTGGCTTTATAGTATTAGGAGAATTACTTAAATATGATCTCTTCAATTTAAATTGATTACAATTAAAATAAATAATTTCACTATTAATAGTGCCAACTAATACAGTTAAAGGAACCCCGTTTATTGAATAATTGTTATCAAAAATTAATTGGTATCCCTTATCCATATAGTTCTTGTCAACCTGAAAATAATTATACGGAGTATAAAAATTAGAATTATTTTGCTTATGAATTAATGCGGGATATACCATTGAATCATTTATGCCAAGTGGTAGAAAATTAATGTAGAAATGATAGTCAATTAAACCAGATGTAATTTCCTTAAACAAGCCAACTGATTTTTTAACGTCACTTATTTTATGAATATCTAAATCATTAAAAATGGGCTTATAGTTTGTGTAAACCCTATCCCAGTTAGTTGTATCAATATCCCAATAAACATAGTTAGTATTCATTTTCAACCAAAATGAATCAAAAATACTTTCAAAGGAATTCATGCTAGTATTTGGAATAATTACTCGATTCTGTTTTTTACAAGAAAATATAAGAATTATACCTAGAATGCTGATATATTTAAGGAGTTTTATTTTCATTGCCATTTTATTGAGCGTTGAAAACATTTTTTTCATAACCAATAGAAAATAATATAGTTCTATTCAACCTTGCTGATTGATTAATCATATATTTTTTTTGTTGATCAGAAAACGAATAATCATATATGGTTGAGCAATAAATTTTCTCATTTTTATTAACTTTATATGATAGTTTAATTCCTATTGATGCACCCCACTCATAACGATTATCTTTATTTTTTTTAAAAGAATATTTTTCATTAAAAGACTCTAGGTTTACATAATTTCTTATTCTACCATCTGGTGAAACGCTATCTATGTTATTAAGTAAATTCGGAATCTTACCTGAAGACTTTGAGAATATCCAATAAGCACCATATATACCTCCATTACAAATAATATTAATTTTACGATAGGCAAAACTAAAACTTGACATTATTGGAATTTTTAAATAAGAATTTTTAAATTCAAAAAACACTCCAGCGTATGTACCTATTCTTTTAAACATATAATTTTTGGGTATATAGTACAAACCCGAATTAAGTGAAAATGCAGATTTAATTTTTATGCTTATTGGTATTCCAAAGCCAATACTATTGCCAGGTTTAAACAAGGTATATGGTAAATCAATTTTGTTTTCACTAAGTGTATTATTACAATATATAGTTTCGAATCCTATTGAAACTTGTGACTTTACTTTAAAACTAATTATTAAAATAAAATACATTAAAAACCCTGCAATTTTCATAAGTAACTAAAAATATAGAATCAAAGCTGTTGCAGATGTATTATTATCTAATGCAACGGAATGAATAAAATATTTTCTTAAGTAGTTTAAATTATATGTGTCTGATAAACCATAATTAATATTGATGAACCCGTTAGAAAAAGTCCATTGAGTTCCTGTATTTGCAGGAAAAAAATTGGGGAAAATATCATCGTATCGTACAGGATAAACTCTCATAATATTTTTCTCTTTAATAATTCTCTGCAACTCAATTGCAGCTTTTTCACCACTAGTTGGCTGTTCAATTTTTTTAGTACAAGCAATAAAGATTAGGCTCAAGAAAAAAAATACGGAAATGATTGTTTTCTTATTCATAGGTATAAATTTTAAACTACAATATTAGCAATAAAAGTTTTAATTACAGTACTAGGTGGTGCTCCATTATTGGGTATTATTTTTACAGTAACTCGTATAACTGCTTTATTTACTCCTGGTAAAATTTTAATTCCATCAATTGTATACCCTTTATAATAAGTTCTAGTTCCAACAAGTTCAGTACTTGGTGTATATGCATAAAAATGGTTAAGTGGATCAGCATAAGTCTCAAGCAGCAATACCTCCTCATTAATTACTTGCACAGACGCAATACTTGTTACAGCAGGGTTAATTAAATATTGAAAACTACTTGATTGTATTGCAAAATTATTTAAATAATACCTATTAGGAGGTCCATCCCAATTTGAGGGAGGTGATTGTTGTATGTAACTAACCTGCACATGGGGTTGACCTTGAATATAAAAGATGCCCATATTTTGATTATACCCAGGAATATAGCCACTTGCGATTTGACTATTTGCTATCCCAGGTAACCCCAACAATAATCCTGGCTCTGGTATGAATGATCCTCCGTTTGATAAATTGCCATTGATATTAATATCTGCATTTAGTGTTAAGTTAATTTCCTGAGAGTTACTACTACTACCACCTAGAATCATATTCATTACGTTTTTTATCGTTCCCAACCCTGACAATCCGCCAGAAACACCATCTTTAACTGCATTAAACACAAAAGAAGGAAGACCAATTAAATTATTTGCTCCAGGATTACTAGCATTAGGGCCTTTGTTGTTATCAAGTATGGAAAGGCCAGTAGCATTAAATGCTCCAGTGATTAAATTTCCTGCCAAATTAAATTGCGATGGAGGTGTGGCTATTGTACCTTTTAAAGATCCTACAATATCTCCACCTAAAGTTACATTGGTTATACTTGTCCACTTAAGCGTCCAATTCATTCCAAGATCTTGATAATTTGCAGATGTTATAGCAGGATCATAAGCAATCTCATACTGAGATGCATACCACACATTCGAAGAAAGTTGAGTAGGTTCAAGCTTTGATATTGCCGTTTTCTTTATAGCAATATCAACAACATCTTGATCTATGTAATTGAGCATATGTGAATTTACAGAATTAGGCCCAAGAGCTAAACCACTTGTTAAAAAAGTAGAATTTGTAAATCCATTTGTAGTCACATACACATATATTCTTAATAATCCCCGATATTTATTGTACAATACAAAGTAGGGGTTTGCTTGTAAGCTATTTGTATTGAATACATTGTAAACTAGCTCCCATCCATCGTATTTAGTATAGTCATACAAAATATCATTAGAGAAACCTTTTACTGCTCCATTTGCCCATGGTACTAATATTGTAATACCTGTTGGAGTAGGCATATAATTTGTATTCGGATTATCCCAATCAAAAGGAAAAGGGGCAATTGCATTAAATCCATCTGCAACAACTATTGATTCATTCACTACTTTTTTACAACTAGAAAAAAATAAGAGAGATAAAAACATCTGTAATACCAATGTTTTAGTTTGGTTGTTTAGGCTTTTCATTTTATAGGATATTGTTGATTGTAAAATTTTAACTTATTGTTGAATTATTTTTGAATAGTTGATTTTTAAATTAATTTATTTTCGTTTTGAATAATGATTTTAATTATAGTATCAGCAATGAAATTAAAGAGAAGAAAAATCATTACATATTCGAATTTGTAATATCATTATTCGTTTTTCGCCTTAAAATCCTATATCTCCATGTCATCCAAAAAATTGAAAAAACTAAGAGAAATAAATAATTTGTCCCAAATAGCAATGGCAGAAAAATTATTCATGAGTCAAAGCGCATATTCGAAACTCGAAAATGGTCAAACAAGTTTTAAAATTGATATAATAATTAAACTTTTAGAAACATTTGATTTAGAAGCAGCTGAACTTTTTGAATTCAAAAAATTTAAACTTGTATCAATAAAGGAATGGGAGCTAAGCAATTCGAAGACAGCATTAAGTATGAATACTTTTTATCAACATTATAAGAAGGCTTTAGACGAAGTGATTTCTAAAAAAGATAATGAAATTAAAATTTTAAATAAGGAAATAGATGAATTAAAAAATGACCTTTACACTTCTAAAAAAAAGAGAGGCAGTTAATCTAACTTACTTTAACAAGTCCTTTATGTCTTCGTCATCTTCAATATTGCGCATCTGTTGCAATATCTGAGGATACCTCCAAGAAACCCTTCTACTCATGGGCTTTACAGTAAACTTTTTAGGATTGGGTAAGCAAGCAATAATCATGGCAGCTTCAGACCTTGTTAGGTTTTTGGCAGATTTTTTAAAATAATGTTGAGCAGCAGCTTCAATACCAAAAATACCAGGGCCCATTTCGATGGTATTTAAATAAACTTCTAAAATTCTTTTCTTACCCCATACCCATTCTATCATTATGGTAAAATAAAGTTCTGGAATTTTGCGAATGTATTTGGTATAAGTACCTCCTTGCCAAAGAAAAACATTCTTAGCAGTTTGCTGTGTAATAGTACTAGCGCCTCCGCCCAATGGAATTTTAGATTTTTTGTTTTTCTTTTTGGGCTTGAGACTTTTTTCAATGGCATCCCAATCAAATCCACTATGATCGGGATAAGACTGATCTTCACTGGCAATAGCAGCTAATTTAACAGATCTATTTATTTCATTCCAAGCAACATAATCTCTCTTTAAACCATAGCCAAATGCATTGCTAATTTGAGTGATGGTGATTGGTGGCATGATCCATATCGTGATGATGATATAGACTAAAGAACTGATCAATAAAAATAAAAATGTTTTACCTATGAATTTCATTGTAATTTAAAATAGACAACTAGATGTAAACATACAAGAAAGATACATTATGTAGGATTATAAATAATCGAAACCGTATAACAAATTAAAAATTAAAATTAATTTTTACAAAAGCAGTTCTTCCTCTTATGAATGATTGTTCGGTACTAATTGAATTAACCTGTATTGATGTTTCAGTAAATTCACTCATATTACTTACATTAGAAAAGATAGCCTCGAGTTCTATATTTGGCTTTCTAATAAAAAATTTAGCAGACGCATCAAAAAATATAATAGAGCTTAATCTGGTGCCACTTCTCCAATAATTAAAACCATCAGCAGCCAGTTTAATTACACTATTATTATTTAAATAATATTCCAAACTATACTGGTGTCTAAATTGTTGTGTGGATAGCATGGAAATAGTAGAATTAAAATTCTTAATATTCGTAAAACTTAATTCAACATTACTAGAAAACTTGTTTGTTATTTTAGACCTTAAAGAAATATCTGTTGCATTAAAAGTGTTTACTGTATTAAAAAGTAATTTATTTTGAAATAAAGGATAGGTGCTTTTCCTAAATCTATACGCAATGTTAAGGGTTGTTTTTACGAAAAACAAGTATTTAGATATTGATGCATTTATAAAAAATGTTTTATTGGAATTGATAAATGGTATTGCTAGTGTTCTATTTAAATTACTATTTAATTCGGTAAATTGAATAAAATGATTCTGCTGAAAAGAATATTGAACTGAGAAATTCAAAAAGAATATTTTAATTGGATTTTTATATAAAAAAGTAGTACTAAGTTGGTGCAATTCATTTTGTGTTTGCAAATAATTTAAATTACTAGCAGCTAATTCTCTATAATCAGCAATTATAACTCCTCTATTCAAACTAAATATATCTCCAAATTGATTATTTAAGAGATATCTAGTTTTAAGTTCTATTTTACTATTCATTTTTTTATTCCATTGAAAGTTTGGCTGAATAAGTAAAAGAGTATTTTTGTTATTTAAAAGTTGATCATAATCAGCTATATCTATTTTGTGAATTGCCAAAGGAATATTAAATATTAATTTTGAATTCTTATGTTGCCACTGAGTTTCATTTTCTAAAAAATATTGATACTTATTAAAATGAATATGGTTAGTAAAGGGAATTCCAGATTTGATTGTTTCTCCATTTAATTTATCTACATAAATTGAAGTAGATAATTGATGCTGTTCTAAATTTATTCCAGTTTTAATAGTATATAACCAATTTCCATTTACATAACGTAATGAGAAATAATTTTTTGATACAATTGATTCAAGTACTAATTGTTGATTTCCACTTTTAAATGGATTACCAGCATTTAAAATACTATCAAATAATCCTGGTATGAAAATCAGGTTTTGTGGATTATTTACATATTTTGTTTCAGAAAAAAATTCTACAAATCTTTTGGTACCTATGATAAAAATTCCATTTATAAGTAATGATGCAGTACTCTTTTTTTCGGTTATATTTTGTAAAATATTGGTATTATTTAAAGTAATATTTGCCAAATTAGTATTGGGGCTCAAGGAACCATCTGCACTAATATTCAAATACCGCTTACTACTATTTATATTTATACCAAGTGTGGCAGATGTATATTTTATTTCATTAGATGTAACTTGTTTTTCGGAAATTTCAATTGAATTGTTATTTGGTATTGTAAAATTTGTTAGGTTTTTAACTGTTTGATTTTGTTTGTCAACTATATTTTGAAAATTAAATCGAGTTAAAAATCCATTTTTATTTTTAACTAAACTATTTGAACTTAAAAAAATAGAATTATTAAATAAGTAACGCTGTTGCTTTATTTCAAATGATTTACCACCTAAGAGCACTATTGGAGAATTGGGCATAACTATGTCTGCATTAGTATTTGCCGAAGAAATAGCATTTGTAATTAATTCATCAGAAATATTTTTACCAATATTATTATATTTTAAAACGTTTAGTGATTTTACTCTGCTTTTAAAAATCATACTGTTTATCTCTGCTAGTGATAAATTATCAAACCCTAATCCAATACTGGCGTTATTTATCCAGTTTATTTTATTTTTTTCTTTAAGAGTAATATTTATACCAGGCTTATCGCTTTCAATAACACCAGACAACATTTTTATATGTTGATTCTTTTCAATTACTTGAATTTTATCTACAATATCATAAGGAATAGATTCTGTTGCAATTGTATAACGATCATCTAATAAATTATCTCCATCAATATAAAAATAATTAATGGGCGTACCATTAAATGAAATTCTACCATTATGATCTAGTTCTATTCCGGGTATTTTCTTTAAAACATCACCAATGGTTTTGTCTGCTTTTGAAGAGAAAGTAGCAGTTGAAAAACTTAAAGTATCTCCTTTTTTTCTTATCTTAACTTCATTATCTTTAACAGTAACGGGTGTTAGAATAATAGCATTAGATTGTAGAATAAAATGATTGTTGGTTTTTTCATAATTAAAGGTTTTCTCTTGTGGAAAAAAACCAAATGCTTGAACAGCTATTATCGCTTTATGATTAAATAGGGAGTCTGGAATATTTATCTCAAAAACGCCTAGATAATTGGTAAGTGAATACAAATATGCAAATTTATTATCTTTTATTAAAATACGAACTACAGCAGATTCTATATAGTTTCCACTGCTATCTTTTACAGATCCTGATATCAGGTTTTGTGAAAAACAACAATTAAAATATAAAATAAAAATAATAGATACAATATATTTCATTCCAATAAACCTCATTAATTTAAGCAATTCTAATCAAAACAATTATCGTTGTTGCTACTTAAAGTTAATTGGATTTTTCTATTGGGTTATTTATTACTGGAATATGGACTCTTTTGTTATTAGAACTCGATATACTTTGTCCATTAATTTTAAGATCAGGGTTAGATAATATAGAGTTAGTACTATAACCACCATTCGAATATGCTTTTGTCATTTTATTAAAGTCTTTTAAATTGGTTTTAATACCAGTAGTAGGAATAGTAATAAATTGACCGGGCATTTTTTGTATAGTTTTAACCATAAATCTTACTTCATTATGTAAGTCAGTTGCTTCCAGTATTAAACCAGGTAAGCCGTTAAGTTTCCAAGGACCAGCATTAGTGGGTAATTCTGATGCAAACCAAGCGGTGTAAGTTCTACCTTTAAATTTACCAATAGCTTGTTGACAATTATACCCTTTAATATTTTTAGTGTTTTTGTTTATACTCCATTTAATAGGTTCTAATTGATTATTTATTAAATACAATTCTTGTTGATAAGGAGCAGCAATAAGTAATTTTTTATCTCTAAGCAATACAAAGTAATTTTCAGTTGTAGTTGGAAGTATCACCCCTAGGTTTACATTACCTCCATTTATTTCAGCTTGCTCCCATGCTTTTCGTGATATAGAATCTTGCGTAAGCTTTCGCTGACTGTAATAACTAGAAATACTTTTCCCAACCAATAAGCCCATTTCCTCATTATATCTATAATTTACGATCGTATCTCGTACATGTTCAAAATTATAAATAACCTTAATTATAGCTTTTTCTTGCGCATTAGAAATGAATACATTTGCAAAAGCAACTATTGCGAATAAAAGTATTTTTTTCATATTAGTAATTTAGTTTAAAAATGCTTACGAGATACTAAATATGTAATTTTAATGTTGATTTAAAGTGAAGCATCCCCGCGAATCTGTGCTATTGAAAATAAAACTATCGGCTCCAGCGGCAAGTGCAGTTAAAGTACAAGAACTACAACTTATTGTAAACATCAATTTTTGACCACATGCATCATATGCTGTTACTTGCATTGTTTTACCTAAAGCCATTTTTTTTGTCTTGTCATTATTTGAATCTTTTGATAAGGTTGTTGCATTTGCAAACGCAAATAATAGTAACGTTGAAAATAAAATAGATAATTTTTTCATGTTTTTAATTTTTTTTTAATAATTGTATCTCGTAAGTTATTTTAGTTGTGTAGTTAGTAATAATAGATTCTATAAGTAAATACTTTACGTAATTTCAAATAAAAAAAACAATTTTAAAAGGGGTTTTCACCCCCTTTTTTTTAAAATTTCATTTTCCCCAATATTAAAAATCCAATAAATTATATACTTATGCATTCCACATTATTAATTGCTATTGCCGAAGATCATGGTTCAGTAAGAGAAGCATTTATCTCTATGATTAATTTACAATCGCCTAATTCAAACATTTTTGCTGTGGGTAGTAACGGCAGGGAATTACTTGAAAAAATTAAACAATCCAATAAAAAACCCGATATTGTTATTCTTGATTTAAGTATGCCTATTATGGATGGTTCAGCTACAGCCATAGAAATATTAGCTTTTTATCCAACAGCAAAAATATTAATGATTTCCTTTGTTAAAGACGACAATGTTATTATGAACCTATTCAACATTGGGGTTCATGGGTATTTAGTAAAAGACGATTCAAAATTTAATTTTGAATCGTCTTTTAAGGAGTTAATGGAAACAGGTTATTTAAAAAATCAATATTTTAAAAAACAAAATAAGACTGATTTAAATTGGGATAAATTTGCATTTATTGGAAATATAAAATTTAATCATATCGAAATGAAATTTCTGAAATTGAACTTTACCAATCTTTCATTAAATGAAATAGCGATAGAATTATGTGTTGCTCCAAAAACAGTAGAAAATTACCGTGACACTGTATATCAAAAACTACATGTGCATTCTAGACATGAACTGATTATACATTTAAATGCTATGGGATTTGAAGCTTAATGCTGCTTAATTGCATCCCCAAAATTCAATACCCCCCATGCCAATACAACACCAAATCCTACTAAAATAATTCCTGAAATAATATTGATGGTGTGTAAATTTTTTGGGGTAAGTTTCATCCGTAATTTTCCTGCGAGGGCAACTTTTGCAATATCACTTAATAATACAAAAAGCAAACAAGTAACAAAAACTATTAATTTATATTGTAGCGGATTACTA
>JAVHPL010000079.1:0-3815 GCA_036170555.1 Sediminibacterium sp.
TTAGCAACTACTTTCACAATTCATAATAATAATAAATTAATTTCTTATTACCGCATTTTTTATGTGATAGATATCACTAAATGTGCGTTACCCATACAATCTAGATTAAGCATATTGGCAAATGGAACTATCAGTAAACATTTATCTATTTACGGGCTTTATCAATCAGAACAAAAACAAGAACCAATACAAAAAATCAATTACAAATACGCAGTTTTTGTAGCAGGAATTAAAGTACTTTTATAATCATATTAAGTGAATAAGAATCTTTAGCTACATGTTCAACCTGCAACCAACCAATCTGATTAATAAATGGGTTACATTAATCCCCTTGCAAGAAAGCGATTTTGAACGATTATATGCAGTAGCTTCTGACCCAAAAATATGGGAACAGCATCCTAATAAACTGCGTTACCAAAGAACTGTATTTGAAAATTTCTTTACGGGAGCTATGGAATCTGGTGGTGCATTTATCATTGTAGATACTCAAACAGGAGAACCAATAGGAAGTAGCCGATTTTGCAATTACCATGCTGAAAATAATTCTATAGAAATTGGCTATACATTTTATGCCACAAGATGTTGGGGTAAAGAATACAATCGATCTGCCAAAAAGCTCATGATTAATCATGCTTTTCAATATGTAGATACCGTAATATTTCATATCGGGGCTGGAAATATACGTTCGCAAAAAGCCATTGAAAAAATTGGTGCTATAAAAACTGGTGAAGAAGAGCATCAATATTTTGGAGAAACTACTGCGCTAAATTTCAATTATGAGATTAAAAAATTGAATTATGGCCATAAATAGCAATAGAAAAGATCAGGCTAAGCTTTTAAGGGTATTTAGAAAATGGCATAGAACAACAGGTGCTTTATTATTTATATTTTTCTTTATAGTGGCAATTACGGGATTATTACTAGGATGGAAAAAAAACAGTGCTGGATTAATCATGGCCACCAGTGCCAAAGGCAGTTCAACAGATCTAAAAAATTGGCTTAGCAATGACAGCCTTTATAAAAAAGCCTGTTCCTATTTACATGATTCAGTTGCAACTAATTTATCAACCGAATTAGATAGAATTGACATTCGAAAAGACAAGGGAATAGTAAAATTTGTATTTGCCAATCATTTTACTGGTTTACAACTAGATGGCGCAACTGGTAACCTTCTCCTCATTGAACAAAGAAGGTCGGATTATATAGAAAAGATTCATGACGGATCAATTATTGATCATTATTTTAAAACAAAAGGTTATTTCAAGTTGATGTATACCTCTGTTATGGGAATAGCTTTATTGATTTTCACTGTTACTGGCTTTTGGCTTTGGTACGGTCCAAAAAAATTACGAAACAAACAGTCCTAGCAAGCAAAACCAATCTTTCCCAAAGTTTGTAAAAGCAATTGTAACTTTAATAATGATTTCTTCAGAATTTTGGATGCTTCTATCAGGATTGGGTTTATTCCTATATGGCATGTTTCATTTAGAAGATTCTATGAAACAGGTTCAGGGTAGATCTTTCAAACTATTTCTACAAAAGCATACTCAACACAAGTTTAAAGCAATATTAAGCGGAATGGTTGTTACGGCCATTATGCAAAGCAGTTCAATCGTAAATTTAATTGTACTTTCTTTTGTAGGCGCTGGAATTTTATCTATGCGGAATGCATTGGCTGTAGTACTAGGAGCTAATATTGGAGGAACATTTAATAGCTGGCTAGTAGCTTTGCTGGGCTTTAAAGTAGAGCTCAATTTAATTACGCTACCTATAATTGGCATTGCAGGTATTGCGCTGATTGTTTTTAAAAACAAAAAAACAATATATAAAATTGCCCGCTTTGGAATGGGCTTTGGTCTATTATTGCTTGGCCTTCAGTTCATGAAAGAGAGTATGGATGGAATGATCAAACATTTTGATTTCACACCTTACCTTGGCTATGCCAAAATTAGTTTTGTTCTTATAGGTTTTGTAATTACTTCTTTAGTGCAAACCAGTTCAGCAACAGTTGTTCTTGTTTTAAGTGCACTTTATGCTAAGATCATTCCCATAGACATTGCAGTTGCTGTAATACTGGGCGCTGAGTTGGGCACAACCATTAAAGTCGTATTGGGTTCTATTGGGGGAATCGCATCGAAAAAAAGAGTGGCTTTGGGAAATTTTATGTTCAATATATTTTCCTCTACCCTAGGATTTATTTTTTTAATCCCCATTATAAATATTATAAAAGATACCATTGGCATTAAAGACCCCATTTTCATATTGGTTGCTTTTCAAACTTTTATTAATTTAGTTAGCGTACTACTCTTTTATTTTTTCTTAGGTGCATTTGGAAATTTCTTAGAAAAAAGATTTAAAAAAGATAAAATAGCAGTAACCCGATTTTTGCAATTTGCCAATCCTGAAGTTGCAGATTTATCTATTGACATGCTAGAAAAAGAAGTAAGCTTTTTTATTGAAACAACCATTCAATTAAATATGGATGCGTTTTCAATTGAACAAGACCATTCTGAAAGATATAATAAGACTAAAGAAGCTGAAGGTGAAATTGTTTTGTATTATGCAAAAATGCTGGAACAACAGTACCCATCTCAATATCAAATAAGGATGAACCAGTTAATGGAAGCAGTAAGAAATGCCATGTATGCCGCCAAAGGCATTAAAGATATTTATGAAGACAATAAAGAGCTTAGCAGTTCTATCAGTGAGCATAAATTTGAACTATTCCAACAATTTAAAGCAGAAATAAACAGTTTTACTGAAGAGCTAAAAACCCTTATTATAAATAATGATAGCAATGCATGTATAAATCAGCTAGCCTCATTATCTGAAACAATAAAGAACAATTTCGATAAGAGAATTATTTCTTTCTATAGCCATGCTGGCAACAATAGTTTAAAAGAAAAAGACCTCTCTACCCTTTTTAATGTGAATAGAGAAATCTATTCTTCTTGTAAAGCCATCATATTGGCAATTAAAGATTTAAAATCAAATCTATCCTAAGCAAATTTTATAAATTACCTCGATTGTCTTGCTCTCTTTCTATTGCTTCAAATAATGCTTTGAAATTTCCTTTACCAAAACTTTTAGCCCCTTTACGCTGAATTATTTCGAAAAATAAGGTAGGCCTATCTTCTACGGGTTTAGTAAAAATCTGCAGCAAATAACCTTCATCGTCTCTGTCTACTAAAATTCCCAGTTCTTTTAATGGCATTATATCTTCATCAATCGTTCCTACACGATCTAGCAAATCATCATAATAAGAAGTAGGCACTTTTAAAAAATCAATTCCGCGTTTTTGCAATTCAGTAACAGTTGCAACAATGTCGTGAGTAGCCAACGCAACGTGCTGGCAACCCTCCCCTTGGTAAAAATCTAAATATTCTTCTACCTGCGATTTCTTTTTTCCTTTGGCAGGTTCGTTAATGGGAAACTTTACAAAACCATTGCCATTGCTCATTACCTTACTCATTAATGCAGAGTATTCTGTAGAAATATCATTGTCATCAAAACTGAGTATATTTTTAAAGCCCATTACCTTCTCATAAAATGCAACCCATTTATTCATTTGATTCCAGCCTACATTTCCAACACAATGATCTACATACAATAAGCCTGTATCAGCTGGATTATAAACGGTTTCCCATTTTCTAAATCCGGGCATGAATACACCCTTGTAATTTTTTCGTTCGATAAATAAATGAACGGTATCTCCATAAGTGCAAATCCCACTCATGATTACTTCTCCTTCATGATCTTTCAAGATAGTGGGTTCCATATAAGAATTTGCCCCACGCGCCATTGTTTGCTTCCAT